>DATEKY010000716.1:0-6078 GCA_035277225.1 Xanthobacteraceae bacterium | reverse complement strand
TCGTCGCGCGGACCCACCAGCCCGGATGTTCCGCCTGCAGCCGCTGCGCGACCTCCTGCGCGACGCCGGCCGATCCGAACAGACCGAAGCAGGTCGCGCCCGAACCGGACATGCGCGCGAGCAGACAGTTCGGCGACGCCTGCAGTGCCTCGAGCACGTCGGCGATAACAGCCTGGAGCTTGATCGCGGGGATCTCCAGATCGTTGCGCCGCGCCGCCAGGATCGACACCAGTGCGGCGGCATCCGTGTTGATCTGGAAGAAATCCTCCGCCTGGGCAGGCGTCGTCAGCGGCGGCGCCGCAAGCGCCGCAAAAACATCCTTGGTCGGCACCGCGACACCCGGATTGACCAGCACCGCGGGCAATTCCGGCAGGGCGAACGGATCGGACAGGATCTCCCCGATGCCGCGCATCATCCGCGCCTTCGGATCGAGACACACCGGCACATCGGCGCCGGTCGCCTGCGCGGCGGCGCGCACGCGCTCGTCGTCGAGCGAAAGATCGTTCACGCGCGCCAGCAGCCGCAGCGTGGCTGCTGCGTCCGACGAGCCGCCACCCAGGCCGGCCGCGACCGGCAGCTGCTTGTCCAGACTGAACCTGCCGAGTCGCAATCCCTCGACGCGCTCGGCGAGCGCGCGCGCCGCCTTGCGCACGAGGTTGTCGGCGCCCGCACCCGCCGCTTGCGCGGTCGGGCCGCTCAGGTCCAGCGCGAGCGTCTCGCCGGGAGCGAATGTCAGCCGGTCGCCGATATCGGCGAACGCCACGAGGCTTTCGATCTCATGATAGCCGTCCGCCCGGCGGCCGAGCACATGCAGCGTGAGATTGACCTTGGCAGGCGCGACGTCCGCCAGATCGCCTGAGCCCGCAGCTGCCACGGCGACCTGTCAGCCGCCGTCGCCCGGCTTCTTGCCGGCCTTCGCGGTCTCGGCCGGCTGCGGCTCGTCGATCAGCCCGGTGCGCAGCTTCTCGGTGATCTTCTTGAGATCGTCCGCCTCCGGATTGAGATCACGCGCATGCGCCCACTGGAACGTCGCCTCGAGCGTGCGCCCGGTCTTCCAGTAGGCGTCGCCGAGATGGTCGTTGATGGTCGGGTCCTGCGGCTTCAATTCGACGGCGCGCTCGAGGTGCTTCACCGCCTCGTCGTAGTCTTTGATGCGGTAATAGGCCCAGCCGAGCGAATCCACGATGTAGCCGTCGTCCGGCCGCTGCTCGACGGCGCGGCGGATCATGCGCATGCCCTCGTCGAGATTGACGCCCTGATCGATCCACGAATAGCCGAGATAGTTCAGCACGTGCGCCTGATCGGGGAACAGCTCGAGCGCGCGCTTGAAATCGGCCTCCGCGCTCGGCCACTGCTTCGCGCGCTCATTGCAGATGCCGCGGAAATAAAAGATCAGCCAGTTGGCGCGCTGCGGGTTCTTCAGCGCGTTGACGCCCTTGCCGTAGACGTCGGCGCACTCGGCGAACTCCTTGCGCGCGCGCATAACGTTGCCCAGCGCCATGATGGCTTCGAGGTCGTTCGGCTGATCCGCAATGAGGCGCTCGAGGATCTTCTTCGCCTCGTCGGTGCGGTCCAGCGCGTCGAGATTGCCGGCGAGCTGAATCTCGGCGTTGCGCTTCAACGGCGAGTCCGCCGGAACGCGCTGATAGACCTTCAGCGCCAGCGCGGGCTTCTTCATCGACTCGTAGAGGTCGCCGAGCGACATCAGCGCGAGCGGATGGCTCGGCGCGAGGTAGATCGCAAGCTGCAGATAGGCGAGCGCGAGATCTTCGCCGCCCTGGCGGCCGAGCGAGGTGCCCAGCCCGAACAGCACTTCGGCGGCGCCAGCCTGCGGCGATTCGACCAGCGGCGGCAGCTTCTCGCCATCCTTGATCTCGCTCATCGCCTCGACGATCAGCGGATGCTGCGGCAGCACCTTGTCGAAGGCCTCGAAGATCTTGAGCGCCTCGTCCTTGCCGACCTGGCGCGAGGTCCAGCGCCCGTAAGCCTCGACCGCGCGCAACGCGTTGGCGTCGAGCTTGTGGACCTTCTCGAAGCGCTTGCCTGCTTCCTTGCGGTTGCCCGCGACGTCCAGGATCAGCCCGGCATGCAGGTCCTTGAACACCGCGTACCATTCCGGTCCGGCGAGGCGGTCGATGCTCTCGATCGCGCCCTTGGTGTCCTGCGCCCCGTATTGCGCCCATGCGGTGATCAGCGTCGCGGTCAGGTCCGCGATCGGGCCGCGCACCGACTGGGCGATGTGCTGGCGCGCCTGCTGATATTGTTTCTGTTTCAGCGCGCGCACCCCGAGCACCAGCCGCGCCACGCGATGTGTCTTGTCGAACTGGACCACACGGTCGGCGAGCTTGACCGCCTCGTCGATCTCTCCGTCGATCATGACCGAAAGGAACGTGCGTTCGAGCAGGACCGGATTCTTCGGGTCGGCGCGCAACGCGGCGCGGTAATAGGCCGAGGCGGAGCGCGCATCGCGCTCGGTTCCGGCATGGCGGGCCGCGAGATAATTCCCCGCCGGGGAATAGCGCGCGAGTTCCTGCTGGCTCGGGACCTGCCCGCTCGGGGCGGCCGGGGTGTTCGCCTGCGCGCACAAGGTCGCCGGCAGTGCGATGACGGCGGCGAGCGCGATGACCGCAGCGCGCCGAGGCGGAATGAGGAGAATCACGCGATGGGTCTCCATGAAAGAGGGGCCGCGACGCGTCGCCCTGATTTGCGCGCACAATGGCCTGTTTGAGTCCCGGCCGCAAGGATGCGGCCACCCGCGGGACTCGTTGCCGTTACGCCGGAACAGCGGCGAAAAAGCGGCGTCTGCCCACCATCACAAGTGTGACACCAAGCCCGCACATCATTGTGACCGCACCACAAGTGTCTACACCTTGGTTCGATACCGGCAGCCGATACGCGTCCCTTGGGGTGCCGGGTTAACGCGGCGCTCCAGGCGAGCCGTTGCCGGAGAAGCTCACCGACATGCTGGATGGGGACAGCGTGTAGCAACAACGCCGACCCCATGGTGAGGAGGCCGCCGCGTTTCGCGGCGGCCGTCTCGAACCATGGCCCGGAACGACGGCGGTGCGCGTGCCGCTAAGGTCACATATTAGGATAGTTCGGCCCGCCGCCGCCCTCGGGCGGCACCCAGGTGATGTTCTGGTTCGGATCCTTGATGTCGCACGTCTTGCAGTGGACGCAGTTCTGCGCGTTGATCTGGAAGCGCGGGCCTGACGGCTCCTCCACCCATTCGTAGACGCCGGCCGGGCAGTAGCGCGCCGAGGGGCCGGCATAGACGTCGTGCTCGGACTGCTTCTGCAGCCCTAAGTCCTTCACGATCAGATGGACCGGCTGGTCCTCCTCGTGATTCGTGTTCGACAGGAACACGGACGAGAGCTTGTCGAACGACACCACCCCGTCGGGCTTGGGATATGCGATCGGCTTGAACTTTGCGGCCGGCTCGAGCGTGGCCGCGTCCGGCTTGCCGTGCTTGAGCGTGCCGAACAGCGAGAAGCCGAACGTGTTGGTCCACATGTCGAGACCGGCGAAGGCAAAGCCCAGCGTGGTGCCGAGCTTCGACCAGAACGGCTTGACGTTGCGCACCTTCTTCAGATCGCGGCCGATGTCGGAGGCGCGCCAGGCTTCCTCGTAACCGGAGAGCTCCTCGCCGATGCGCCCCTCGCCGAGTGCCGCCGCAACATGCTCGGCCGCCATCATTCCCGACAGGATCGCGTTGTGCGACCCCTTGATGCGCGGAACGTTGACGAAGCCGGCCGCGCAACCGATCAGCGCGCCACCCGGGAAGGTCAGCTTCGGCACCGACTGCCAGCCGCCCTCGGTGATCGCGCGCGCGCCATAGGAAATACGCTTGCCGCCCTCGAAGGTGGCGCGGACCGACGGGTGCTGCTTGAAGCGCTGGAATTCCTCGAACGGCGCGACGTAGGGGTTCTTGTAGTTCAGGTGCAGCACGAAGCCGACGACGACCTGGTTGTCCTCGAGGTGGTAGAGGAACGAGCCGCCGCCGGTCGAATTGTCGAGCGGCCAGCCGGCGGTGTGCTGTACCAGCCCGGGCCTGTGCTTCTCCGGCGCGACCTTCCACAGCTCCTTCAGGCCGATGCCGAATTTCTGCGGCTCGCGGTCCTTCGCCAGATCGAAGCGCGCGATCAGCTGCTTCGAGAGCGAGCCGCGCGCGCCCTCGGCGAACAGCGTGTACTTGGCGCGCAGCTCCATGCCGCGCGTGAACGCGTCCTTGTGCTCGCCCTTCTTGCCCACCCCCATGTCGCCGGTCGCGACGCCGACGACTTCGCCGCGCTCGCCGTAGAGCACTTCGGCCGCCGCAAAGCCCGGATAGATCTCGACGCCGAGCGCCTCGGCCTTGGTGGCGAGCCAGCGGCACACATTGCCGAGCGACACGATGTAGTTGCCGTGGTTCGACATCAGCGGCGGCAGCAGGATGTTGGGAATGCGCAGCGCTCCCGACGGCCCGAGCACGTAGAAGCGGTCGTCGGTCACCGGTGTCTTGATCGGGGTGTCTTCGCTGCGCCAATCGGGCAGCAGCCTGTCGAGGCCGATCGGGTCCATCACCGCGCCGGACAGGATATGCGCGCCGACCTCGGAGCCTTTCTCGACCACGACGACGCCAAGCTCGGGGTTGAGCTGCTTGAGGCGGATCGCGGCTGCGAGACCGGCGGGTCCGGCGCCGACCACCACGACATCGAATTCCATTGCCTCGCGGGCGGGCAAGTCAGCGTCGCTCATGGTTCCCTCTAGTGCGGCGGTTCAGAAGTCCGCTGGGCGCGTCTCGATCGCACTCTTTAGAGGTTTTCCACGATTTCAACGCCGTGACAATCGCGCCCGGAGCATGGTCCGGAAAAGTGGACACCGGTCTTCCGAAGGGACCATGCTCAACGAAAGACAACGGGTCAGATCCAACTGTCGCTGGATCAGATCCGTTGCGCTGCGCGCAGCGTCAGTTCGTCGGGCCGGCGGAGGGCACGAACATCTGCTCGCCCTTGACCTTATGGCTGCCGATCGCGGCCTTGCCTTCCGGCGACAGGAGCCAGTCGATGAAGGCGGTCGCGGCGGCGACGTTGACGTGCGGATGATTGGCGGGATTCACCAGAACGATCTCGTACGGATTGAACAGCTGCGGGTCGTTGTCGACCAGGATCACGCTCGATGTCCCGGCGCGCAGCCAGGTGGCACGGTCGGCCAGCGTGTAGCCGTCGAGCCGCGCCGCCATCTGCACCGTCAGGCCCATGCCGAGGCCGGTCTCGCGGTACCAGTTGCCGGCGCGCGTCTTCGGATTGATCTTCGCGGCTTCCCACAAATGCTGCTCGGCGACGTGCGTGCCGGAATTGTCGCCGCGCGACACGAAGGTCGCGCGCTTGCGCGCGATTTCGCGCAGCGCCGCCGCCGCGTCGGTCATGCCCCTGATGCCGGCCGGATCGGCCTGCGGCCCGACCAGGACGAAGCGGTTGTGCATGATGCGGTGGCGGCGCGTGCCCTGCCCGACGGCGGTGAAATGGTCGAGCGCTTCGGCGTCGTTGACGATCACGAGGTCGATCGTGCCGCGCTCGGCGGTCAACAGCGCCGTCGCCGAGGCGCGCGACACGATGCGCACCGCGATTCCCGTCTTGGCGGTGAACGCCGGGAGGATGTGGTCGAACAGGCCGGAGTCCTCGACCGAGGTCGTCGCCGCGATGACCAGCGAGGGTTCCTGCCCCCGCGCACCGACGGTCAATGCCGCCAGTACGGCGCCTGCCAGCAGGGTCGTTTTCATGGGGACGCTCCGCGCATCCGATTCGCTATGATCGTATACGACACGCTATTGCCGACCCTGAACGGATCATGCGCGGGATTTTGCCCGATGGTGCGGCAAACTCCGCGTTACGCTAATAGTGTATGAACGGATTGGTACATGATGACCCCTGACCATATCCGGGCGGCGCGGGAACTGCTCGCTTTCTACGCGGAGGCGGGCGTCGACGCGCTGCTTGGCGAGGAGCCGGTCGACCGCCTGTCGGCGGCGCAGCTCGAGAGTGCGCCGGCCGCAGCGGACTCGCGCGCCGAGCTGCCGCGCCCGGCCCCGGCCCCCCG
>DATEKY010000715.1:0-4230 GCA_035277225.1 Xanthobacteraceae bacterium | reverse complement strand
GATGGTTCTGGCGCTCGCCGGTCAGGGATTCCCCGGGGGCGAGGCAGGATTCGACGCGCTGCTCGCCGCGCTGGGGAGCGGCGTGATCTATGCCAACGTCCACACGGATCGATTCCCGCCAGGAGAGATCCGCGGCCAGATTGGGCGCCAAAAGGACCACTAGCGCCGAGGTCGCACACTAACGGCGCGGGAGTGGGGTTGTGAGCAGGAATGGCGCTCACCACCCCATCAGGCGCTTGGTGCTGACCTCATTCTCCTTCAGGAACGCGCGGTAGTCGCCGCCCTTGATCGGCCGCGGCTCGAGGCTCAGCCCCTCGGCCTTCGCCTGATGCTCGCGTGAGCCGAGCACCGACTCGAGCGCAGCGGTGAGTTTCGCCTCGACCTGCTTCGGCAAGTCGGCCGGCGCCGCGATGCCGCGCGACACCGACCACACCTGATTGAACCCCTGCTCCTTGAAGGTCGGCGCATTTGGGAGAAAGCGCGAGCGCTGCGGCGCCATCACGCCGAGCAGGCGTAACTGCCCGCTGCGCACCTCCTCGGCGACCTCGCTGACATTCGCGCCGAGCACCTGCACGTGGCCGCCGAGCGCCTGCGTCTTCGCCTCCGCGGTCGAGCGGCTGTGCACCACCACGAAGGTCGCGCCGGTTTCGGCGGTCATGCCGAGGATCGCGAGATGATCGTCGCTGCCGGCGCCGTAGGCGGTCACCGTGATGCTGTCGGGCGTCTTCTTGGCGGCCTCGACCACGTCCTTGACGCTCTTGAACGGGCTGTCGGGTTTCACCGCCCAGACATTGTAGTCGATCACGTGGTTCATCAGCGGGGTGAAGCTGTCGAGGCTCTCCTTGCGGCCGATCTTGGTGTCGAGATAGCCCGCATACATGCTCGGCACGTTGAGATAGCCGAGCGTGTAGCCGTCCGGCCGTGCCTGCGCGAGCGCGCCCCAACCGACCCAGCCCGCACCGCCGGCACGGTTCTCGACCGTCACCGGCTTGCCCAGCACGGCTTCGAGGTCCTTGGCGAGCAGGCGCGCCGTGATGTCGGTGCCGCCGCCGGCGCCATAGGGCACGATCAGGGTGAGGCCGCGTTCCGGATATTGCGCCTGCGCATCGAACGCGCCGATCGCCGCAAGTGTGAGACCGAAGAATAGACTTCGCCTGCCGATCATGCCGCCCTCCCCTTGATCGTTGCCGGATCGTAGCTGCGATCCGGCGCGGGAGGCTGCGACAAGAGTTCGCGTCAACTACACGGTCGCGCCCTTGGCCTTGGCGCGCCGCAAATGCTCGTCGAGCCGCGGCATGATCTCGACGAAATTGCAGGGACGGTAGCGGTAGTCGAGCTGGTGCACGAGGATCTCGTCCCAGGCATCGCGGCAGGCGCCGGGCGAACCGGGCAGGCAGAAGATATAGGTCGCGCCCGCGACACCCGCGATCGCGCGGGTCTGGATCGCCGAGGTGCCGATCTTGGCGTGGCTCACCATGAGGAACAGGGTGGCGAAGCCGTCCATGCGCTTCTCGAACAGCGGCTCGAGCGCTTCCGGCGTGACGTCGCGGCCGGTGAAGCCGGTGCCGCCGGTCGAAATGATGACGTCGACGCTGTCGTCGGCGATCCAGGCCTTCACCTGCGCGCGGATTCTTTCCACATCGTCGGTGACGATGGCGCGCGCCGCGACCGCGTGGCCGGCCTTCTCGATCCGTTCGGCCAAGGTCGCGCCGGATTTGTCCTCCTCGAGCGAGCGCGTGTCGGAGACGGTCAACACCGCGATCTTGAGCGGAATGAAGGCGCGGGACTCGTCGATGCCGGGCATGGAATTCTCCTGTCGTCCCGGCCGAAGCCATAAGCGCGTTTACGCGCGTCTGTGACGCGCTACGGCGGAGAGCCGGGACCCATATATCCCGGCATTATGCGGACTAGGCGGGTCTGCGGAAACATGGGTCCCGGATAGCCGCCTCCGGCGGCTTCCGGGATGACAGCTACACCGGCGCGTTGGCGGCGAAGGTGTTGCAGGCCCCGACAGTGCCCTGCTTCAGCCCGATGTTGAACCAGCGCTGGCGCTGCTCGGACGAGCCGTGCGTGAACGAGTCCGGGATGACGTAACCCTGCGCCTGCTTCTGCAGCCGGTCGTCGCCGATCGCGGCCGCGGTCCGCATCGCGGCCTCGACGTCGCCCTGCTCGATGAACTTCCATTGCTGGTCGGACTTGTTGGCCCAGACGCCGGCGAAACAGTCGGCCTGCAGCTCCACCCGCACCTGCAGCCGGTTCGCATCGGTCTTGCTCAAGCCGCGCTGCTGCTGCTGCACCTTCGGCAGGATACCGAGCTGGTTCTGGATGTGGTGGCCGACCTCGTGCGCGATCACGTAGGCCTGCGCGAACTGGCAGGAGCTCGAGCCGGCCTCGCAGCCCTTGAAGCGGCGCTCGAGGTCGCGGAAGAACGAGGTGTCGAGATAGATCTTCTGGTCGGCCGGGCAATAGAACGGGCCCATCGCGGACTGCGCCTGTCCGCATTGATCGGCGCGCGTCGCGCCGGAGAACATCACCAGCGTGGGCGCGCGGTAGCGCTGGCCCGCCTGCTCGAAGATCACCTTCCACTGCGCGTCGGCCGAGCCGAGCACGCGCGAGACGAACTTGCCCATGTCGTCGCTCGGCGCGCCGGTCTTGCCCGGCCGGCTCGGCGCCTGCTGCTGCGAGCCGCCGCCGATCATCTCGGCGCCGCCGATCAGAATGCGCGGATCGATGCCGAGCGCGTAGCCGATGATGCCGAGCACCACGATGGTGCCGATACCAAGCCCGCCGCGGCCTCCCATCGGGATGCCGAAGCCGCCGCCACCACCGCCATCGCCGCGGCGATCCTCGATATTGTCGCTCTGCGGCAGGTCGTCCAGGCGCATCTCGTCCTCCTCGTCACCCCCGCGCCAGTTACGCCCAGCGGGGCTGTGAAGTCCATCGATTCAACCCCGTACGCCCGGGCGCGGTTCGGGCCGTCCCGATATGTCGCAGCGCGGCGTAACGCAGTTCACATGGTTACTCAAAGCCTAACGCAATAGTTCAGATTTTTGTTCAGCTTAAGTCAGTTTTTACCTTGGGCCTGCATGATCGCCCCTGTCGGTTGTCAGGTATTCGCGTCTCCGACCGCGTACCCGAGTGATGCAGGTCATGCGTGTGTCGCGTCGCGGGGCGTCCAGTAGGACGCCCCGCTTAACTCTTGAGCCCGGGGCCCACGAGGCAAACGACTTCCGGATCGTCACGGGCGATTGCGTCGCCGAGATGACGCGGCTTCCCGCCGGTTCGGTCGATCTGGTCTTCGCCGACCCGCCGTACAATCTTCAGCTCCAGGGCGACCTGAAACGTCCCGACGACAGCAAGGTCGACGCGGTCGACGACGACTGGGACAAGTTTTCGAGCTTTTCGGCCTACGACGACTTCACCCGGGCCTGGCTGATGGCCGCACGGCGCGTGATGAAACCCTCCGCGACGCTGTGGGTAATCGGCTCCTACCACAACATCTTCCGCGTCGGCACGATCCTGCAGGATCTCGGATTCTGGATCCTGAACGACGTGGTGTGGCGCAAGACCAACCCGATGCCGAATTTCCGCGGCCGGCGCTTCACCAACGCGCACGAGACCATGATCTGGGCGGCGCGCGAAGCCGGCGGCAAGGGCTACACGTTCAACTACGAGGCGCTCAAGGCCGGCAACGAGGACGTCCAGGTCCGCTCCGACTGGACCATTCCGCTCTGCACCGGCGAGGAGCGGCTGAAGGGCGGCGACGGCAAGAAGCTGCATCCCACTCAGAAGCCGGAAGCGCTGCTGGCGCGCGTGATCCTCTCCTCATCGCGCCCCGGCGACCTCGTCCTCGATCCGTTCAGCGGGACCGGCACCACCGGTGCCACCGCGAAGCGCCTCGGCCGCCAGTTCATCGGGATCGAACGCGATCCTGCCTATGCTGCAGCGGCCGAGGCGCGCATTTCCGCAGTCGCGCCGCTGGCCGATGCCGCGCTTGCGCCGTTCATGACCGCGCGCGAAGCTCCGCGCGTGGCATTCGCCTCGCTGATCGAACGCGGCATGATCAAGCCGGGCGAGACGCTGTTCGACGCCAAGCGCAAGGTCTCGGCGCTGGTGCGGGCCGAGGGCGCGTTGCAGCTCGGCGATGCGGTCGGGTCGATCCACCGCATCGGCGCGATCGCGCAGGGCGCCGGCGCCTGCAACGGCTGGGCCTACTGGCACGTCGAGCGC
>DATEKY010000714.1:0-2504 GCA_035277225.1 Xanthobacteraceae bacterium | reverse complement strand
CATGACGATCACGATGCACATGTGCCGCGGCAACTACAAATCCACCTTCATGGGCGCCGGCGGCTACGACGCCGTGCAGGAGATCCTGTTCAACAAGATCAACGTGCACGGCTATTTCATGGAGTACGACGACGCGCGCTCCGGCGGCTTCGAGCCGCTGCGCATGCTGCCGAAGGGCAAGCAGGTCGTGCTCGGGCTCGTCACCACGAAGACCGGCAAGCTGGAGAGCAAGGACGAGCTGAAGCGCCGCATCGATGAGGCCGCGAAATATGCGCCACTCGACCAGTTGTGTCTCTCCGGCCAGTGCGGCTTCGCCTCGACCGAGGAAGGCAACACGCTGACCGAGGACGAGCAGTGGGCCAAGCTCGCCCGCATCGTCGAGGTGGCCGACGAGGTGTGGGGGTAACATGCAGCGCACCAAGCCGCCCTTCCGCGCCGACCACGTCGGCAGCTTCCTGCGCACCGCAGCCATCAAGGATGCGCGCGCGAAGCACGAGAAGGGCGCGATCACAGCGGACCAACTGAGGACAATCGAAGACGCCGAGATCAAGACGATCATCGGCAAGCAGGAGGAATGCGGTCTGCAGCTTGCGACCGACGGCGAGTTCCGCCGCTCGTGGTGGCATTTCGACTTCCTCTGCGGGCTCGACGGCGTGGTGATGAAGCAGATCGAGCACGGCATCCAGTTCGCCGGCGTGCAGACCAAGGCCGAGCGGCCCGACATCGTCGGCAGGATCGGCTTCTCCAGCCACGCGATGATCGACCACTTCCGCTTTCTCGCCGCGAACACGCGCGTGATGCCGAAGATGACCATCCCCTCACCGACGCTGCTCCACTTCCGCTTCGGCCGCGCGTCGATCCCGCAGTCGATCTACCCCGATCTCGACGTGTTCTTCGACGATCTCGGCCGCACCTACGCCAAGGTGGTGAAGGCCTTCTACGACGCCGGCTGCCGTTACCTGCAGTTCGACGACACGATCTGGGCGTTTCTGTGCTCCGAGAAGGAGCGCGCGCAATCGCGCCAGCGCGGCGACAATCCGGACGAACTGCCGGGCAAGTACGCGAAGATGATCAACCAGGCGCTCGCCGCCAAGCCCGCCGACATGACCATCACGACGCACATCTGCCGCGGCAATTTCCGCTCCACCTGGATCTCCGAGGGCGGCTACGAGCCGGTCGCCGAGGTGCTGTTCGGCCAGCTGAATTACGACGGCTACTTCCTCGAATACGACACCGAGCGCGCCGGCGGCTTCGAGCCGCTGCGCTTCGTGCCGAAGGGGAACAAGCAGATCGTGCTCGGCCTCGTCTCGTCCAAGCTCGGCGCGCTGGAGCGCAAGGACGACCTGAAGCGCCGCATCGACGAGGCGACGAAATACGTCGCGCCAGAGCAGCTCTGCCTCTCGCCGCAATGCGGCTTCGCCTCGACCGAGGAAGGCAACGTGTTGAGCGAGGACGAGCAATGGGCCAAGCTGCGCATGATCGTTGAGCTGACCAACGAGGTCTGGAGATAACGTCAGCCACAGGGGCGGAACGCATGACGGGATTTGTCGCCGGCAAGGTCGCAATCGTCACGGGCGGCGGGCGCGGCATCGGGCGCGCCATCGCGATGCTGATGGCGCAGGAAGGCGCAAGCGTCGTGGTGGTCGACATCGGCGCCGCGCTCGACGGGTCGGGCAGCGATCAGGGCCCCGCGCAGGACGTGGTGAACGAGATCAAGCAGGCGGGCGGCAATGCGATTGCCTCGACGCTCTCGATCACCGAGCCGCAAAACGCCGAGGCGATCGTGAAGTCCGCGATCGACACGTTCGGCCGCGTCGACATCCTGGTGAACAATGCCGGCATCCTGCGCGACCGCATCTTCCACCGCATGAGCTGGTCGGACTGGCACGACGTCATCAACGTGCACCTGAACGGCTCGTTCAACATGGCGCGCGCGGTGGCCAATCACTTTCGCGACCAGAACAGCGGCGCGATGGTGCACATGACCTCCACGTCGGGTCTGATCGGCAATTTCGGCCAGGCGAACTACATGGCGGCGAAGCTCGGCATCCACGGGCTGTCGCGCGGCATCGCGCTCGACATGGCGCGCCACAATGTGCGCTCGAACGCGATCGCGCCCTCGGCCTGGAGCCGCATGATCGGCTCGATTCCGACCGAGACCGAGGCCGAGAAGCAGCGCGTCGAGCGGCTCAAGCAGATGACGCCGGAGAAGATCGCGCCGCTCGCGGTCTATCTGTGCTCCGACAAGGCCGACGGCATCACCGGGCAGATCATCGGCGTGCGCAACAACGAGATCTTCCTGTTCTCGCAGACCCGCCCGATCCGCGTGCTGCACCGCTCCGACGGCTGGACCCCGGAGAAACTCGACGCGCAGCTCAAGGGCGCGTTCAAGCAGTCGCTGACCCCGCTCGAGCGTTCCGGCGACGTGTTCACCTGGGACCCGGTGTAACGCTCACTGTCATCCCGGGGCGCCGCCAACGGCGGCGAGCCCGGGATCCATGAAC
>DATEKY010000713.1:0-5661 GCA_035277225.1 Xanthobacteraceae bacterium | reverse complement strand
GCGACGAACGACGACACCATGAACACGTCGCCATGCGCGAAGTTCACCATCCCGATGATGCCGAACACCATCGTGTAGCCGATCGCGATGAGCCCGTAGATCGAGCCGAGCGTGACCCCGTTGATAAGCTGCTGGACGAAGACTTCCATCCGCCGTGCCCCGAAGGGCTCCCCTCTGCAGCATGATCCCGAAAAGTGGGTTCCGGTTTTCGGAAAAGATCATGCGCCGTCAAAACGTCGCCCCGCCGTCCGGCTTCGCGAACGGCCTTGAATCAAAGTCTTAACAGGGGGCCTTGGGGGCGGCAACGTCGTGCCCGCGGTCGGCCCACAGCCGGCTGACCTGGACACCGCGCGCGACTATGGTGCGGGGACGATGGGACTGGATTTCGAGCTTGCCATCCGACTCGGTGCCGCCCTCGCGGTGTTTGCCGCGATGGCGCTGTGGGAGGTGCTGGCGCCGCGGCGTTCCGCGGCGATCGGCCGCGCGCCGCGCTGGCCGTCGAACATCGCCATCGTGGCGATCGACGCGGCCGCGGTCCGCATTCTGATTCCGGTGGCGGCGGTCGGCGTCGCGGTGATCGCGGCGCAGCGCGGCTGGGGGCTGCTCAACATCGCGCCGTGGCCGCCGCTGCTGGAGGGGGTGCTCGGCTTCCTCGCGCTCGACCTTGCGATCTACGTGCAGCACGTCGCGTTCCACAAGGTGCCGTGGCTGTGGCGTCTGCACCGGATGCATCACGCCGATCTCGACATCGACGTGACCACGGGACTGCGGTTTCACCCGATCGAGATCCTGCTCTCGATGCTGATCAAGATGGCGGTGGTGGTGCTGGTCGGCGTGCCGGCCGCGGCGGTGATCGTGTTCGAGGTGGTGCTCAACGCGACCTCGATGTTCAATCATGCGAACGCCGCGATGCCGCCATGGCTCGACCGCATCGTGCGCCTGCTGGTGGTGACACCCGACATGCACCGCGTGCACCATTCGGTCGTGCGCCATGAGACCGACAGCAATTTCGGCTTCAACCTGCCCTGGTGGGACCGGCTGTTCCGCACCTACCGGGCCGCGCCGGAGGCGGGCCATGACGGTATGACGGTCGGACTGCCGATGTTCCGCGATCCCAAGGAACTGCGGGTCGACCGGCTGTTGACCCAGCCGTTCCGCGACGACAGGTCGGGCAAATAAAGGGTGGGCCGGCGCGCGTGCGCGCGGCCCACAGGTTCGCTACAAGTGATGCAAAGCCGCTGTAGATTGTTCGTGGAGCATGATCTTCTCCGAAAACCGGTGCCCACTTTTCGGGATCATGCTCTGGCGGCGCGAACGGAGGAACAGATGAGCCGGATGAAGCCCGAGGACGTGATCGCCGGCAAGAACCGGCCGTTCACCGGCAAGGAATACCTCGAATCCCTGCGCGACGGGCGCGAGGTCTATGTCTACGGCGAGCGGGTGCAGGACGTCACCGCGCATCCCGCGTTCCGCAATGCGGCGCGCTCGATCGCGCGGCTCTACGACTCGCTGCACGATCCCAGGCACAAGGAGGTGCTGACCTGTCCGACCGACGGCGGCAACGGCAGCTTCACCCACAAGTTCTTCCGGGTTGCGCGCTCGCGCGAGGACTTGATCGCGCAGCGCGAGGCGATCGCCGCCTGGGCGCGGATGTCCTACGGCTGGATGGGGCGCACGCCGGACTACAAGGCCTCGCTGATGAATACGCTCGGCGTGCAGTACGATTTCTACGAAAAGTTCGCCGACAATGCGAAGCGCTGGTACCGCCGCGCGCAGGACAACGTCCTGTTCATGAACCACGCCATCGTCAATCCGCCGGTCGACCGCAACAAGGCGCCGGAGCAGGTGCGCGACGTGTTCATCACCATCCAGAAGGAGACCGACGCCGGCTGCTACGTGTCGGGCGCCAAGGTGGTCGCGACCTCCTCGGCGATCACGCACTACAACTTCCTCGGCCAGAACGCCGCGATGCCGGTGAACGATCCGGACCTCGCGATCATGTTCATCGCGCCGATGAATGCGCCGGGCGTGAAACTGTTCTGCCGTACCTCGTACGAGATGATGGCGAGCGTGATGGGGACGCCCTACGACTATCCGCTCTCCTCGCGCTTCGACGAGAACGACGCGATCTTCGTGTTCGATAACGTCTTCATCCCGTGGGAAGACATTCTGATCTACCGCGACGTGGAGAAGCTCAAGACCTTCTATCCGCGCTCCGGCTTCGTGAACGGCTTCCAGTTCCAGGGCTGCACGCGCATCGCGGTGAAGCTCGATTTCCTCGCCGGCGTCGTCATCAAGGCGCTGCGCGTCACCGGGGCGGATGAATTCCGCGGCAACCAGGCGATGCTCGGCGAGATCATCGCCTGGCGCAACCTGTTCTGGGCGATCTCCGACGCGATGGCGATGAACCCGGTGCCGTGGAGCGGCGGCGCGGTGCTGCCGAACGCACAATCGGGCTCGAGCTACCGGGTGTTCGCGGGCGACGCCTATCGCCGCTGCAAGGAGATCGTCGAGAAGATCATCGCATCGGCGCTGATCTATCTGCCGTCGTCGGCGAAGGACTTCGACAATCCCTCGATCGACAAATATCTGGCGAAATACGTGCGCGGCTCGAACAACATCAATTACCGCGAGCGCATCAAGATCATGAAGCTGCTGTGGGACGCGGTCGGCACCGAATTCGGCGGGCGCCACGAGCTTTACGAGATCAACTACGCCGGCAACCATGAGGACATCCGCATCCAGGCGCTGTTCAACGCGCGTTCGAGCGGCTCGTACGACAGGATGGTCGCGCTCGCGGATCAGTGCATGGCGGACTACGACGAGAAGGGCTGGGTGGGCGACACCTGGCTCAATCCGGACGATGTGGCCTATCCGGGCGTGCCCAACACCGCGCGCGCGGCGGAGTAATCCCGTGAGCTGGCTCGACCAACGTCCCGACGACGCGATGATGGGCTCCTTCGAGGCGGTGAGCCAGGAGCACATCGTGACCGTCGATGCGGCGCAATTCCGCGAGGCGATGGCGCAGCTTGGCGCGGCGGTGCATGTGGTGACGACGAACGGGCCGGCGGGGCGGGGCGGCGTGACGGCGACCGCCGTGGTCTCGGTGTCCGATCAGCCCGCGACCTTGCTGGTCTGCCTCAACCGGCGCAGCCAGATCGCACCGATCCTCGCCGAGAATCATATCCTCTGCGTCAACACCCTGCGCGCAGGCGCGGACAATCTCGCCGACGTGTTCGCCGGCCGCACCAAATGCACAATGGAGGAGCGGTTCAACAGCGGGACATGGACTGAGCTCGCGACCGGCTCGCCGGCGCTGACCGACGCCGTCGTGGCGTTCGATTGCCGTGTGATCGAGACCAAGATGGTGGCGACGCACAACGTGGTGTTTGCCGGGGTGGTCGCGGTGCGGCTCGGGCGGCCGGGCGGGGCGCTGGTCTATCACGAGCGCGCCTACAAGCAGGTCTGAGTTCCAAGAACCATGTTCCGAAGTGGAACCTAAACTCCACCGGAACGTTCTGGTCTTTCGGTCGTTGGCTCCGCGGGTGGCACGTCCCAGGAGAGCTAGCAATCATGGCCAATCCGAACCAGAATCAGAACGATCCGCAACGCGGTGGTCAGCAGCAGTCCAATCCGGGCCGCGAGCAGCAGGGCGGCGGCCAGAACAAGCCCGGCCAGCAACAGCAGCAGGACCCGAACCGCCGCGACCAGCAGGGCGGACAGGGCGGGCAGGGTGGCGGCCATCAGGGCCGGTAACCGTCCACAGCGTTCTTCTGGAAACCCCGCCGAAAGGCGGGGTTTTCGTGTGTGCGGCGGCTGCGCCGCATTTTCTCCCGGCGACGGCTGGCCTATGCTTCGCGCATGCCGGCCGCGAATGTCCTGCCTCTTTTTCACCTGCTCGGCGACCCGCCGGACGACAAGGCATTCGATTTCATCCATGTCGAGCCGCTGGTGTCGCGGTCGTCGCTGCACAACTGGACGATCCCGGCGCACCGCCATCGCGACCTGTTCCAGATCTTCCTGATCGAGCGCGGCGGCGGGGAGATGACCTATGAGGCCTCGATCCTGCCCTTCGAGGCGCCGGCTGCGCTGCTGATCCCGCCGACCACCGCGCACGGCTTTCGCTGGCGCGAAAACGTGACCGACGGCTGGGTGGTCAGCTTCACCGAGGACGTGGCGGAAGCGCTCGGCGAACGCTCCAACGCGGCGCTGGCGCGGCTCAAGACGCTCGCCGAAACGCCGGTGGTGCCGCTCACGAACGATGCGGCCTCCAAGCGCATCGCGGCGCTGTGCGCCGAGCTTTACGAGGAGCATTTCCTCGCGCGCGAAGGCTATCGGCTGGCGATGCGCGGTCTGCTGGCGCTGATCGCGATCGGGGTGGCGCGCCTTGCGGCAAGCCGCGCACGAACGGGAAGCGTTACGCTCGCCCCGGCCGATGCGACGGTCGAGGCGCTGCGCAAGCTGGTGGAAGATAATTTCCGCAAGCAGCGGCATCTGGAGTTCTACGCACAGGCGTTGGCGATGACGCCGGACCGGCTGAACGATCACGTCAAGCGCGCGACCGGCGTCACCGCCGGGCATCTGATCCGCCAGCGCGTGCTCACCGAGGCGAAGCGCCAGCTCGTCTTCACGGGTCAGCCGATCCACGAGATCGCCTACGATCTGGCGTTCTCCGACCCGAGCCATTTCGCGCGCTTCTTCCGCAAGCAAACCGGCACCACGCCGCACGAGTTCCGGGCCGGGAGAAGTTGAGTTCGGTCAAGTTTCGGCGGGCTGTTAATCCTTAATTCACCATCTCGTTGCGGCCGCACACGCCCCGTGGTTGCCTTCATTCCGACGTGGCGGAGGAGGCCAATATGTCGCGTGTAATACGTTACCTGTCGCGCTGTTCGGCCTATCTTATCGCGCTGCTGCTGGCCGCGGTTTGGATCATCGGTGCGCTCGACACGTTCAGCCGCCCGCTGCTCGATCTCGGGCGCCCGCATGTCGGCGACGTCCTGATTTCGCTCGCGGGCGCGCTCGCGATTCCACCGCACGCCATTTTCCCGCTCGCGAAGCTGCTCGCCGCGCTGAAGTTCATGGTCGGCGCGTTCCTGCTCGCCGCGCTGATCGGCGCAGTGTTGGACAAGGGGCGCGGGCGAGGGTGCGACGACGCGACGCTCGATGTCGCGCTGTTTATAGCCGGTCTCGCCAGCGTCGCGGCCGCGCTCCCAGGTCTGGGCCACGGCGGCGACCTGCTGGTCGCGCCGATCGGCGAACTGATGCTGTGCCTGATCGCGAGCGGACTTGCGATTTACGGCCGCGGCTATCTGGTGCGCGATGAGCTCCCGCGTCCGGTGCGGCCGGCTTTCGGTTACCCCCGCATCAGCTGATTTTTCCTATTTCTGCTGCAGGAAGCCGAGCACCGCGTCGGTGTAGTCGTGCGCCTGCTCGACATTGGCGATATGGGCGGCGTCGAGCACCGTCATGCTGGCGCCCGGGATGCGGCTGCGGATGAACTCGCCGTGCTCGACCGTGGTCGCGGGATCGTGCCGGCCCGCGATGACCAGCGTGGGCGCGGCGATCGACTTGATGATCTCGCGATGGTCCATGTCGCGCACCGCTTCGCCGCAAGCGATGTAGCCTTCCGGATCGGTCGCCAGGAACATCTCGCTCAGCCAT
>DATEKY010000712.1:0-2463 GCA_035277225.1 Xanthobacteraceae bacterium | reverse complement strand
GGCGCGAGGGCGGATTCAGGCTTCCCGGCGTTCACCGTCTGCCACAGGTTCCAGGCCATCAGCAGCGCGCCGATCAGGAACAGGACGCCGCCCATCGCGCGGATGACATAGAAGGGATGCATCGCCTCGACGGTCTCGATGAAGGAGTACTCGAGGAAGCCGAGCGAGGTGTAGGCGCGCCACATCAGACCCTGCAGGATTCCCGACACCCACATCGCCGTGATGTAGAGCACGATGCCGATGGTTGAGATCCAGAAGTGCCAGTTGACCAGCTTGACCGAGTAGAGCTGGCGATTCCAAAGCCACGGAACGAGGCAGTAGATCGCGCCGAACGACACGTAGCCGACCCAACCGAGCGCACCGGAGTGGACGTGACCGATGGTCCAGTCGGTGTAGTGCGACAGCGAGTTGACCGCCTTCACCGACATCAGCGGGCCTTCGAACGTCGCCATGCCGTAGAACGCGACCGAAACCACCATCATGCGCAGCACCGGATCGGTGCGCAGCTTGTCCCACGCGCCCGACAGCGACATCAGGCCGTTGATCATGCCGCCCCACGACGGCATCCAGAGGATGATCGAGAACGTCATGCCGAGCGTCTGCGCCCAGTCCGGCAGTGCGGTGTAGTGCAGGTGGTGCGGGCCGGCCCAGATGTAGAGGAAGATCAGCGCCCAGAAGTGGATGATCGAGAGCCGGTAGGAATAGACCGGACGCTCGGCACGCTTGGGAATGAAGTAGTACATGATGGCGAGGAAGCCGGCGGTGAGGAAGAAGCCGACGGCGTTGTGGCCGTACCACCATTGCACCATCGCATCCTGCACGCCGGCCCACACGATGTAGGACTTCGGCGAGAACACCGACACCGGGATCGCGGCGTTGTTGCCAAGGTGCAGCACCGCGATGGTGAGGATGAAGGCGAGATAGAACCAGTTCGCCACATAGATATGCGGCTCCTTACGCCGCATGATCGTGCCGAGGAACACCAGGAAATAGGCGATCCACACGACGGTGAGCCACAGGTCCGCGTACCATTCGGGCTCGGCGTATTCCTTCGACTGCGTGATGCCGAGCAGATAGCCGGTGCCGGCGATGAGGATGAAGAAGTTGTAGCCGAGCACGACGAACCAGGGTGCGATGTCGCCCACCAGCCGGGCGTGGCAGGTGCGCTGCACGACGTAGAACGACGTCGCGATCAGGACGTTGCCGCCGAAGGCGAAGATCACCGCGGAGGTGTGCAGCGGGCGGATGCGGCCGAACGACAGCCACGGCAGGTCGAAGTTGAGCGCCGGAAACGCCAGCTCGAGCGCCGCATAGATGCCGACGGTGAAACCGGCGATGCCCCAGACCATCGACGCGACAGTCGCGAACTTCACCGGCCCCATGTTGTAGTTCGGCCTGCCGTCGATCTCGAGCGGCGCCGGCTCGGCCGGGCGATCGAAATAGCGGTTGAAGATCGCAAATGCGGCGGCCGCGCTGCCGATCGCGAACAGGCTCGCATGGAAGGCGTATTCGGGCGTGTAGGCCTTGGCCGTGATGATGGTGCACAGGAATGCAAGCACGACGAAGGCGAACGCCGATCCGCCTTCGCCGAAGGTCATCGGTTTGTTCGCGACCGCTGCCGCCATGGTCTGCTCCGTTCCTCGACTCGGCCGCATGGCCGAAAGATGTGCTGCGTTGCAAAATGTGCGAAGGCGCGGCCGCCGCGCTTTGATCTCGATCAACCGCGATGGCCGGCGTGTATTTTTCGAGTGTCTTGAGACAGGCGATCACGTCGCCGATCTGGTCCGGATCGAGCCGGAACACGCCAATCTTCAGAAGGAGCGCCACTTGCGTCGCCGCATCAGCCGCCGGTCGCGCTCTTCACTGCGCAACGCGTCGAGCGTCTGGACGTTCGGGCAATACTCGCGCCACCCGCGATCGCTCTCGTCGTAATCGAGATCGCCGGCGCAGCGCCGGTGCGCCGCACATTGCGAGCAGACGCGCTGCAGGTCGCGCATCACCTGCGGCTCGGTGCGCGTGATCTCGCCGGTATCCAGCCCGATCTCGGCGATCCGCCGCGACAGCAGACTGACATTGTCGGGCCACTTCGCCGCGATGGTGCGAAGCTCGGACGTACCGACACCGACGTCGCGCGCAAGATGCGCGACCTCGTCCGCTCCGCAGGCCTCGAGCTCGTTCACGCTGGTGCGGCTTGCGCGCCAGTTGCGCCACCATCTGGAGACCAAACCGACCGGACCTTCATGACTGACTGGTGCTTGCTGCATGGTTCTCTCCCAGCGTTACCGCCGACTGCAGGAGCAGAATGCTCGTATGACGGCATGCCCGCGTTGATCTGAATCAAGCGCCGGAGAGAGCGGCAATGCGGGGGGCTTGATCTGGCGCAAGGCGTGCGCGCCCCGCGCCGGCCACGGTGACCGTGTCGGAGGACGGCATGCTTGCGCAACAGGTCAGCGGTCATTGGAG
>DATEKY010000711.1:0-4341 GCA_035277225.1 Xanthobacteraceae bacterium | reverse complement strand
CATCAAGCCTTTGGCGCGCGAGAGATGACCCGGCCGACCTGAACGATCCTCACGCCGCTGCCACGCGGGCCATCTCTGCCAGGCGTGCTTCCCCGGGAGCAAACTCTCCGGCCTCCATCCGCCGGATCATCGCCGCCAGAGCGGCGTGCAGCGGAGTCGGAACGCCGCAGGCGTGCCCCCGCTCGGCGACATACCCGTTGAAATAATCCACTTCGGTGCGCCGGCGCTTGGTGAGGTCCTGCAGCGTGCCCGAAATCCCGCCTTCGACCATCGAGCCGCTTTGCGCCGCCATCGCGCTCATCGCGTCGTCGATCGCGTCACGCTGTCCGGCGCCCGCCGCTTGCCAGCGCTCGGGCGCAACGCCGAACACCGGACGAAGGCCGAAGCCAAGCCGATGCCCGACCGCCAGCGCCTCCGCACCGAGTGCAATGGCCAGCCGCCGCGTGTCGTCGCGCCGATAGACCTCCGGGAACGTCAGTCCGCCGACCGCGGATAGCCCGGTCGTCATGGTGTTGGCCACCAGCTTTGCCCATCGCTCGTCCCACAGGTTCGGCGTGACGGCCGCGGTGTCGATCCTGGCCAGGAGATCGGCGATCGCCTGCACGCGCGGTGTCGTCCGGCCGCTCAGCTCTCCGATCTGGAAGACCGGCTTCTTGGCGCCGCGCCGCCGCGCACGGCGGACCGTGCCCGGAGTCATCAACGCGACGTCGAGGGTTCCGGCGATTGCACCGATCGTGCGGCCCCAGCCGACGATGCGCGCGACGTCTTCCTCGACCAGCGCATTCTGCATCGTGACGATCGGAGCGGCCGGAACGATGCCGTTGAGCAGCGTCGCGGCCCAGTTCGTGTCGTAAAGCTTGACGCAGAGCAACGCGAGCCTTGCGGGTTGCTCGCCAAGCCGGTGAACGTCGCAGATGTGCAGCGCGCGCGGCCGCGCCTCGATCATCCCCTCCGGCGTGTCGAGCATCAACCCGTTTGCGCGGACAGCTTCGACATGGTCGGGCCAAGGGTCGATGAGGACGATGTCCTCACCGGCCGCGCTCAGCATGCCGCCGACATAGCTTCCGACCGCGCCCGCGCCCATGATGACGATCGGGCCGGCGGCGGACATCATTCAGCCTGGATTCCGGCACGCTTCACGATGTCGGCGAGCTTGTCTTTCTCCGCCGCGATGTAGCGCTGAAACGCCTCCGCGCCGAGCTCGCCCGGCTGGAGGCCCATTTCGAGGAAGCGCGCCGCCGTGGACGCTTCGCGCAGAAACGGAACGACGACGCCCTCCGCGCGCTGAATGACCTCGCGTGGCGTGCCGGCGGGCGCGACCAGGCCCCACCATGAGCCGACGTCGTAGCCGGGCAGACCGGCTTCCGCGACCGTCGGCACATCCGGCAGGCTTGGAAACCGCTTGCCGCTCGCGACCGCAAGTGCGCGGAGCGCGCCGGACTTCACGTGCGGGACGGCGGGCGCTATCGACATGAACGACATCTGCACCTGGCCGGCAACGAGGTCGGTCAGCGCCGGCGTATCGCCACGGTAGGGGACGTGCGTCAGCTTGACGTCGGCCATCGAGGCGAACAGCTCGGTCGCCAGATGCGGCCCGGCGCCGACGCCGGAGGACGCGTAGTTGAGCTTGCCGGGGTTCGCCTTCGCGTAGGCGATGAGCTCCGCCATCGTCTTCAACGGCACCGAAGGGTGAACCGCCAGCACATACGAGCTTCGCGCCGACAGCGCGATCGCGGTGAAATCCCGCACCGGGTCGTAGGGCAGCGTCTTGCGCAGGCTCGGAGCAAGCACCTGAGCGCTCGACATCATGTAGAGCGTGTATCCGTCGGGCGGCGATTTCGCGGCGGCTTCTGCGCCGATCACGCCTGCAGCGCCCGACCTGTTGTCGACGATGACCGTTGCGTTCAACGCTTTCTCCATCGCCGTCGAGACGGAACGCGCGACGAGGTCGTTCGCGCCGCCGGCCGGATAGCTGACGATCATCTTGACCGGCCTGCTCGGCCACGCGTCCGCGGCGCGCGCGTCACGCGCGATGCCAAGCAGCGGGAGTGTGCCAACTGCGGCCAGAAATCCGCGACGGGTCGGTTCAAGGCTCATGCTCTGCTCCGGATGATTGCGGCTCTTGGCCATCAGGCGTGGGGCATTTGCACCAGCTCGACGAGAAATCCGGACGTCGATTCCGGGTCGATGAAGGCGATCTGTGAATTGCCGTGGCCGGTGACCGGCGTTTCGTTCAGAAGCTTGGCGCCCTTCTGTTTCAGTTCGCGCAATGCTTCGGCGATATCGTCCACCTCGAAGCAGATGTGAAACAGCCCTTCGCCCTTGTTCTCGACCCACTTGGCGGTGCGCGTATTGGCGTCGTCGCTGTGCAGAAGCTCGAGCGAACTCTCTCCGACCGGAAACATCGCGAGCCGAACGGAGTTGATCTGCTCCTCATGCTCAAGCTCGAGACCGAACAAATCGGTGAGCATCTTCTTCGAGCTCTCCAGATTTTTCACCGCGATGGCGACATGCTCGATCCTTTTGATCTTCATTGTTGATGTCCTTGCACGTCGGTTGAGGAAGCTCACTCTGGCAGACCCGCCCGGTCAGTCAAGGCGATCGGGTTGGGTCCTTTCGATCAGCCGGGTGCCGCGCGAAAGGGGCGCGACACCAACGCAAGTTGCACCGCCGCCATCAGCGCCAGTTGAGCCGCGATGACCAGGAACGACAATCGATAACTGCCGGACCATGACACGAGCAACGAGAACACCGTCGGCCCCGCCACGTAGCCGAGGAACACCATGACGGTGCTGCTCGACGTCGTCTCTGCGATCAGCGCGGCCGGAGACAGCCGCACAACCTCCGCCATGTAGATTCCATTCCAGCTGGCGGCGAAAAATCCGGTCGCGCCGCAGACGAGCGCCGCCGTCAGCAGGGGGACTTGCTCCGGCAGAAAGCCGTAGCCGACCAGGATCGCGGCAGCGAGGAAGGCTTGCACCGTCAGGTTCAGCGACGGACGGCCGGTTCGGTCGGCGAGCCATCCAAGGAAGACACGGGCGAAAACGCCGGAAAACTGCATCGCCGCGTAGGCGAGGCCCGCCTGCGCCAGCGGCATATGACGATCGAGCGTGAGGTAGGTGACCGAGAACGAGAACAGCGAGCCTTGCACTGCCGCGAACGAGAATGCGAGCCCGGTCACGGTCAGCAGCGCGGATCTTTCCTTCAGCAGGAGGAACGGCGCGGCGACGCTGCGCGGATTGAAGAGAGCAGACAGTCCGATCGGACGGTCGGGCTCGCGCTCGACATTCAGCCGGCGCGCCGTCGGGGCGATGGCCGCTGCGGCGAGCACGCCGACCGAAACCGAGATCGCAAGCGCCGCTGGCCAGCCCCATGCGGCCGCGGCCGGCGCAAGAACAAGCCCTGCCAGGGCGCCGCCGAGCGGCGCGCCGGCCTGCTTGATCGAAAAAATCAGGCTGCGGTGCCGCGCCGGCACGGTTGCGGCAAGAATGCGATTTCCCGCCGGCGGTGTCGGTCCGTAGCCCAAGCCCATCATGACTGCGGCGATCGCGAGCAGCGGCCACCAGCCGGTTGCCGCGATCGCGAGGCCGCCGACCGCCATCAAGGCGCCGACCTGGAGCATGCGGACCGGCCCGAGCCGCGCGAGGATCGGACCGCCGAACACCAGGAACAGGATGACCCCCAACGCGCTGAGCGACGAGATATTGCCGATCCGTTCGGGCGCGAGCCCGGCACTCGCGGTCAGCAGCGGCGCGATGATCGGAAGGCTCTGGTCCAGGAAGGAGACGACGACCTGCATCCCGAGCGTCGTCGACAGGGCGAGCACCCAGAGTGGAACCTGCGGCCCGAGGCCCGAAGGGGTCGAGCAATCTTCCTCGTGCCCTTGACCAGCAGGTGTCATGCGAAAGTGTTCGCGCTCACGCACTCGCCCGCGCCGCCGGCAGCGTCTGACGGACGTGAAACGCCGGTCATGTCAGGCGCGACGCTTCAGGAAGTCCATCAGGTCGTCGACGCAACGCGATGCATAGCCGTCGCAGATGTTATGCGCCGACGTGTCGTAATAGCGCAGTTCCGAGCCCGCGATCCGCTTCTTCATCTCCTCATAGGCGCTCGCGTGCCCGATCCGCTCCTTGCCGGCGGCGACGATCAGGGTCGGGACCTTGATCGCCGACAGTTCGTCCATGAAGTCGTGCGTGGTCATGTGCAGCACGAAGCGCGCGATGAACGCCGGGTCGTTGGAGCCCGCCTGCTCGATGAACCACTTCACCAGTTGCGGATCGGCGGTCTCGTCGAACCGCTCGTCGATGGTGCTCGCGAGAAACTGCTTGAGCCCGATTTCCT
>DATEKY010000710.1:0-2688 GCA_035277225.1 Xanthobacteraceae bacterium | reverse complement strand
AGGGGAGGGATAAAGAAGAAAAATCCAATATGACCCAGGTCATCGATCTCCTCGGCTACGAGCGCATTGCCGAACTCGCCGCGGCGCTGACGTTCGCGCCGAAGCGCGAACAGTTCATCTTCCTGCGTCACGGCGAAACCGAAGGAAATCGCACCAAGCGCTATCAGATGCCGCACACGCCGCTGAACGAAACCGGAGAAGGACAGGCGGCGACCGCCGCGAAAGCGCTCGCGCCGGTCCGCATCGGAAAACTGGTGGCGAGCCCGATGGCGCGCGCCTGGCGCACCGCGAGCCTGGTCGCGGCCGAGCACGGCATCCACCCCGAGGTCGACGGCGCGCTGAGCGAGCGGTTCTACGTCAGCCTGTGGGACAAGCCGATCGAGGGCGCGTTCGACTGGAACTGGGACCCGGACGGCTGCGAGCCGCTCGCGACCTTCGTGCATCGCGCGGCGCACAGCGTGATGCGCATCCTGGAAGACGACAGACCGGACGGCGAGACCGTGATCGTCGCGCATGGCGGCATCCTGCTGGTCGCCTGTGCGCTCACCAATGCGACGCTGGAACATTCACATCGCAAAAACGCGGTGCCGCTGCGCTTCACGCGCCAGAACGGCGCCTGGACTGCCGCGCCGGTGTGATACGGTCACGCATGGCTGAGCCGATCGAACGTCCCCTGCCCTCCGGCGCCAATGCCGCCGCCTTCGGCTCGGACGTCGTCGCCGACACGCTGCGCGCGCTCGACGTGCCCTATATCGCGCTGAACCCGGGCGCGAGCTACCGCGGCCTGCATGACTCGCTGGTGAATTACCTCGGCAACAGCGCGCCGCAGATGCTGCTCTGCCTGCACGAGGAGAGCGCGGTCGCGATCGCGCATGGCTACGCCAAGGTGACCGGGCGCGCGATGGCGGCGGCGCTGCATTCCAACGTCGGGCTGATGCACGCCACCATGGCGATCTTCAACGCGTGGTGCGACCGCATGCCGGTGCTGCTGATCGGCGCGACCGGCCCAGTCGATGCCGCCAAGCGCCGGCCGTGGATCGACTGGATCCACACCGCGCGCGATCAGGGCGCGCTCGTCCGCAACTACACCAAGTGGGACGACCAACCGGCCTCGCCTGCAGCGGCACGCGAAGCGCTGATGCGCGCCTGGTTCCTGACGCACGCCGCCCCGATGGGTCCGGTCTACGTCAATCTCGATGCCGAGATGCAGGAGGCGAAGCTCGCCGAGCCGCTGGCCCCGCTCGACGTGGCACGTTTCACGCCGGCGGTCGCGAGCGCGCCGGCCGCCGAGCACGTCGCCAAGGCCGCCGCGCTGCTGAAGGCCGCAAACAATATCGTGATGCTGATCGGGCGCACCTCGCGCAACGAAGCGGCGTGGGCGGCGCGCGTAAAGCTCGCGGAGGCGACCGGCGCGCGCGTGATCACCTGCCTCAAGGTCGGCGCGTGCTTCCCGACCGATCATCCGCTGCATCTCGGCGCGCCGTCGGTGCTGACGCCCGATACCGAGGGCCTCGCGGCGCTCGCCAAGGCCGACCTGATCCTCAGCCTCGACTGGGTCGATCTCGCCGGCACGCTGAAGGCCGCACAGGCGCCGGCCGCGAACGCCAAGATGATCAGCGTCACGGCCGACTATCAGATCCACAACGGCTGGAGCATGGACCACCAGGGCCTCGCGCCAGTCGACGTGCTGCTCGCCGCCGATCCCGAGCACGCGGTGCCGCCGCTGCTCGGTGCGCTGGGCGCGACGCCCGCCCGGCCGGGTGCGTCAGTGCCCGCGAAACAGACCGAGTTCGGCCCCGGCCCGCTCACCGTCGAGCATCTCGCGCGCGCGCTGCGTGGCGCGGTCGGCGCCAGGCCTTGCTCGCTCACGCACCTGCCGCTGTCATGGAACGGCGCGTGGTGGCCCTTCCGCCATCCGCTCGATTTTCTCGGCTCGGACGGCGGCGGCGGGCTGGCGGCCGGACCGGGCGTGACGGTCGGCGCCGCGCTGGCGCTGAAAGGCAGCGGCCGTCTCGCGGTCGGCATCTGCGGCGACGGCGATTTCCTGATGGGCGCGACCGCGCTCTGGACGGCGACGCATTACCGCATTCCGCTGCTGATCGTGGTCGCCAACAATCGCTCGTTCTACAACGACGAAGTGCACCAGGAGCGCGTGGCGCGCATGCGCAGCCGGCCGGTCGAGAACAAATGGATCGGGCAGCGCATCAGCGATCCCGACATTGATCTGGCGGCGCTCGCCCGCGCGCAAGGCGCGCTCGGGTTCGGCCCGATCGAGGATGTCGCGAAGCTTGGCGCGACGTTCGCGGAGGCCATCGCTGCGGTGGAACAAGGCCAGGTCGCGGTTGTCGACGTGCGGGTTGCGCCCGGCTATACGCCGGCGATGACGGCGGCGGTCTCGAACGCGGAGAGGAAAGCCTGATGTCGAGCGTGACGCGCCTCGACCCGGCTGCGCGCCCCGCCGCGACGTCACCCCTGCTCGTGGTCGACGACATCGTGAAGAGCTTCGAGACGCCGGAAGGCGTCGTCACCGCGGTCGACCACATCTCGTTCGACGTCGCGCCGGGCGAATTCCTCGCCGTGATCGGCCCGTCGGGCTGCGGCAAGTCCACGCTGTTCAACGTGATCGGCGGGCTGCTCGACGGCTATGAGGGGCGCGTCACCGTCGCGGGCGAGATCGTCAACGGCCCG
>DATEKY010000709.1:0-6799 GCA_035277225.1 Xanthobacteraceae bacterium | reverse complement strand
CGCGACCGGGCCGAAAATGGTGCCGAGCCCGCCGACCAGGGTCATCAGCACCACCTCGCCCGACATCGGCCAGTCCACGTCGGTGAGCGAGGCGATCTGCAGCACGATCGCCTTGGTCGAGCCGGCGAGTCCGGCGAGCGTCGCGGAAAGCACGAACGCCACCAGCTTGTAGCGATCGGTCTTGTAGCCGAGCGAAATCGCGCGCGGCTCGTTCTCGCGGATCGCCTTCAGGACCTCGCCGAAGGGCGAATTGATGATCCGGTGGATGAACAGGAATCCGGCCAAGAAGATAACCAGGACAACCACGTACATCGTGGTCTGATCGGCGAGGTTGAGGACGCCGAACATCTTTCCGCGCGGCACCGACTGAATCCCGTCCTCGCCACCGGTGAACTTCGCCTGCACGGCGAAGAAATAGATCATCTGCGCCAGCGCCAGCGTGATCATGGCGAAGTAGATGCCCTGACGGCGGATCGCGAGCGCGCCGGCCACGATGCCGAGGGCGGCCGCGGTCGCCGTACCGGTGAGGATCGCGAGCTCCGGCGGGAAGCCCCACACTTTGGCAGAGTGCGCGGCGAGGTAGCTCGCCCAGCCGAAATAGAGCGCGTGGCCGAACGAGAGCAGGCCGACATAGCCGATCAGCAGGTTGAACGCGCAGGCGAACAGCGCAAAGCACAGCGCCTGCATCAGGAACAGCGGATAGACGAAGAACGGCGCGACGATCAGGATCGCGACCATGATCAGGAACGCGATCGTCTCGCTGCGGCTCTCGGCGGAGCCCGCGGACGCCCCAATGGTGTCGGTCACGACCGCCATGTCACGCCGTCCTTCCGAACAATCCGGCCGGCCGCACCAGCAGCACGATCGCCATGATGATGAAGATCACGGTGTTCGAGGCCTCGGGGAAGAAGACCTTGGTCAGCCCCTCGATGATGCCCAGGCCGAAGCCGGTGACGATCGCGCCCATGATCGAGCCCATGCCGCCGATCACCACCACGGCGAACACCACGATGATCAGCGACGAGCCCATCTGCGGGCTGACGTTGTAGATCGGCGCCGCCATCACGCCGGCGAGCGCCGCGAGCCCGACCCCGAATCCGTAAGTGAGCGTGACCATCCGCGGCACGTTGATACCGAAGGCACGCACCAGCGTGGGATTTTCAGTCGCTGCGCGCAGATAGGCGCCGATCCGCGTGCGCTCGATCACGAACCAGGTCGACAGGCACACCGCGAGCGACGCCACCACCACCCAGCCGCGGTAGTTCGGCAGGAACATGAAGCCGAGGTTCTGGCCGCCGCGCAGCGAGTCCGGCATCGCGTAAGGCAGCCCGGCGGAGCCGTACTGGTTGCGCGCGAGGCCCTCGATGATCAGCGCGAGGCCGAAAGTCAGCAGCAGGCCGTAAAGATGGTCGAGCTTGTAGAGCCACTGCAGCATCGTGCGCTCGATGACGATGCCGAGAGCACCGACGAGGATCGGCGCGATGATCAGCGCGGGCCAGTAGCCGATGCCGGTGTGTTGCAGCAGCAGGTAGGCCACGAACGCGCCCAGCATGTATTGGGCGCCGTGGGTGAAGTTGATGATGTTGAGCATGCCGAAGATCACGGCAAGCCCGAGGCTCAAGAGCGCGTAGAACGAGCCGTTGATCAGCCCGAGCAGCAATTGCCCGAACAGCGCCTGCGAGGGAATGCCGAAGATTTCGAACATCAGTGCCGCACCACCAAGATGTCGTCCCGGCCGAGCACGACGTGCGAGAGCCGGGACCCAACTATCGCCGTGCTCCGGTCAGGATGGGTCCCGGCTCGCGCGACCCCGGCATGCGCCGGGGCCGCTTGGCCGGGATGACAGCGAGCTTACCCGCTCACCAGCGGGCAGCTGCCCTCTTTCAGCGGACGGAACGCTTCCGCGGCCGGGATCGTGGCGCGCACGTTGTAGAAGTCGCCCGGATGCTTGCTGTCCGCCGGCTTCTTCACCTCGTAGAGATAGGCGTCGTGGATCTTGCGGCCGTCGGGGCGGATCGTGCCCTTGCCGAACAGCGGATCGTCGGTCGGCAGTTCCTTCATCTTCGCGACGACCGCCTTGCCGTCGGTGGCGCTCTTCAGCGCGGCGACCGCCTTCAGGTAATGCGTCACGCCGGCATAGACGCCCGCCTGCACCATCGTCGGGAACTTGCCCGAACCGCCGCGCTCAGCCTGCCACTTCTTGGTCCAGGCGCGGTTCGCATCGTTCTGGTCCCAGTACCAGGTCTCGGTCAGGGTGAGCCCCTGCGCGGTCGGAAGGCCGAGCGCATTGACGTCGCTCGCGAACACCAGAAGACCCGCGAGGCTCTGGCCGCCCTTGGTGATGCCGAATTCGGCGGCCGCCTTGATCGAGTTGATGGTGTCGCCGCCCGCATTGGCAAGGCCGATGACCTTGGCCTTGGAGGTCTGCGCCTGCAGCAGGAACGACGAGAAGTCGTTGGTGTTGATCGGGTGACGCACCTTGCCGAGCACCTTGCCGCCGCTCTTCTCGACCACCGCGGCGGTGTCGCGCTCGAGCGCGTGACCGAACGCATAGTCGGCGGTGAGGAAGAACCAGGTATCGCCGCCGGTCTTCACGATCGCCTTGCCGGTACCGTTCGCCAGCATCCAGGTGTCGTAGGTCCAGTGCACGGTGTTGGGCGAGCACTTCGCGCCGGTCAGATCCGACGAGGCGGCGCCGGAATTGATGAACACCTTGTTCTTGTTGCGGATGATCTCGTTGAGCGCGAGCGCGACGCCCGAGTTCGGCACGTCGACGATCATGTCGACCTTCTCGACGTCGATCCACTGATTGGCGATGCTCGAGCCGACGTCGGCCTTGTTCTGGTGGTCGCCGCTGACGATCTCGACCTTGATGTCCTTGTTGGTGGCGTTGAAGTCGGCGACCGCAAGCTTGGCGGCGGCAACCGAGCCGGGGCCGCCGATGTCGGCATAGAGGCTCGACATGTCGCTCATCACGCCGATCTTCACGGTGACCTGCTGCGCCAGCGCGGTGCTGGAGGCGAGCACGACGGCAAGCGCCGCCAATCCTAAAGTCCGTTTCATCAAGACACTCCCTTTGCTCAACGTTTTGCCGGCCAGGCCGGCCGAACCTGTATTGGTCGGTCACACCCCGAGATAGTCGTGGAGCTTTTCGAGGTTGGCGTCCAGTTCAGAATTGGCGAATTGTTCCACGATCCGGCCGTGTTCCATGACGTAATAGCGGTCGGCGACGGTCGAGGCGAAGCGGAAATTCTGCTCGACGAGCAGGATGGTAAAACCCTGCTCCTTGAGGCTGCGGATGGTGCGGCCGATCTGCTGGATGATGACGGGCGCCAGGCCTTCGGTCGGCTCGTCGAGCAGCAGCATGCGCGCTCCGGTGCGCAGGATGCGGCCGATCGCCAGCATCTGCTGCTCGCCGCCGGACAGCTTGGTGCCCTGGCTGCGCAGCCGTTCCTTGATGTTCGGAAACAGCGTGAAGATGCTGTCGGTATTGAGCCCGCCCGGCTTCACCTCGGGCGGCAGGAACAGGTTTTCCTCGACGTCGAGGCTGGCGAAAATGCCGCGCTCCTCCGGGCAGAAGGCGATCCCCTGCCGCGCGATGACATTAGACGAAAGTCCAATCAGCTCGCGTCCCTCGAAGCGCACCGACCCTTTGCGCTGGCCGACGATGCCCATGATCGACTTGAGCGTCGTGGTCTTGCCGGCGCCGTTGCGGCCGAGCAGCGTCACCACTTCGCCGGCGCGCACCTCGAAACTCGCGCCGTGCAGGATATGCGACTCCCCGTACCAGGCCTGCAGGCCATCGACGGCGAGCAGCGGCGCGCTGGGCGTCGCATCAAGCATGGCCGACCCCCATGTAGGCTTCGCGGACTTCAGGGTTGTTCGAGACGGTCTCGTAGTTGCCTTCGGCGAGCACGCGGCCGCGCGTCAGCACCGTGATGCGGTCCGACAGGTTGGAGACGACGCTCAGATTGTGCTCCACCATCAGCACGGTGCGGTTTGCGGCGACCGACTTGATCAGCGCGGCGATGCGGTCGATGTCCTCGTGGCCCATGCCGGCGGTCGGCTCGTCGAGCAGAAGCATCTCGGGATCGAGCGCGATCGTGGTCGCGAGCTCGAGCGCGCGCTTGCGGCCATAAGGCAATTCGACCGCGGTGAGATTGGCGTATTCGGCCAGCCCGACATCGGCGAGCAGCGCGACGGCACGGTCGTTATAGGCGTCGAGCACGCTCTTCGAATTCCAGAAATCGAACGATCCGCCGCGGCCGCGCTGCAAGGCGATGCGCACGTTCTCGCGCAGGGTGAGATGGGGAAAAACCGCCGAGATCTGGAACGAGCGCACCAGCCCGAGCCGCGCGATCTCGGTCGGCGGCAGCGCGGTGATCTCGCGCCCCTTGAAGGTGATGCGCCCGCGCGTCGGCTGCAGGAACTTGGTCAGCAGGTTGAAGCAGGTGGTCTTGCCGGCGCCGTTCGGGCCGATCAACGCGTGGATCGTGCCACGTTCGACGCGCAGCGACACACCGTTCACCGCGACGAATCCGGCGAACTCCTTGGTCAGATCCTCGGTTTCGAGGATGATGTCCCCACTCATCGACGCGGCAAATCCCCTCTGCGGACTTCTCAACCGCCGCACTAGCCGCTTTCTACAGCCACAATCCGGCGGGCTCGTCCAGAGGACGTTAGGCGCATGCGTTGCCGCAGAGAGGAACCGAAAAATAACTAGCCCGCCCGGACGGTGCCCGGGCGGGCCAGCCGGATCGACGCGCAGGTGGAATGGGGCAGACGCGCCGACCGAACTTCGCGTGTGTTCGCTAATAGTTAGTCGCGCCGCGGCGGGGCGAGGTTCAGCCTCAGTTCGCCGGTGCCGCCGCAGCGGGCGAAGCCGAGACGTCGCTCGTCCTCGGAGCGGCGGAAGAAACCGCGCCGAACGCGTCCACCAGCCCGGCGCCGAACTGGTCGTCGTGCCCCGCGGGCCCGAGATCGCGCGCAGTCGAGGTCAGGATGCGGCGGATCGCGGCGGGATCGAGTTGCCGGTTTCGCTCGAGCAGCAGCGCGGCGATCCCGCTCACCTGCGCGGCGGAGAACGACGTTCCCGATTGCATCTGATAGCTCTCGCCCGGGGCGGCTGCGAGGATCGCGACGCCCGGCGCCGCCACCGCGATATGCGTGCCGCGGTTGGCCTTGTCGAACAGTCTGTCGTCTGCGTCGGTCGCCGTCACGGCAATGACGTCCGGATAGGCGGCAGGATAGAGCGGACGCGACTGCGGACCGGCATTGCCGGCGGCGGCGACCAGCACGGCGCCCTTCTGGCGCAAGGCGGCGATCTTGAGCTGCATCTCGGGATCGGCGGGACCCGCGAAGCTCATGTTGATCACGTCGGCGTTGGACGTTCCGGCGTATTCGAGGCCGGTGAGGATCGCCATGCTCGACCCTTTCGAACCGAGCGAGGTGAACGCCGCGATCGCCAGCACCTGCACCGACGGCGCAACACCCGTCAGCTTGCCATGCGCCGCGATGACCCCGGCAATTCCGGTCCCGTGAACGTGCGGCTTGTCGGGCTTTCCGATGGCGTCGAACCTGGCCGCGACCGCGCCCGCGAGATCGGGGTGCTGCGCGTCGATCGTGGTATCGATCACGGCAACGCGGACATTGCTGCCCTGCACCAGTGCGTGCGCCTCAGGCAGGCGCATCTTGCTGACCGCATACTGGATCGGGTCGGCGGCCGCAGCCGCCGAGCTCCCCTGCTCCAGCGAGAAGTAATAGTTCGGCTGCGCCGCGAGGATGCTCGCCTCCTGCTGCAGCGAGCGGATCACGGTCGCGACCGGACGGCCGTCATTGATGCGCAGCCGCGCGAGCCGGCGCGGCGGCAGCGTGAAGTCGCGCGACTCGAGCTGCGTCAAGCGGTGGCGGCGTGCCAGCGCGTTGAGCGCGGGCGCCGACGTGCCGGCCGCGATATTGAGCAGCACCTCGTTCGGCACGAAGCGCTGCTCGCCCGGCGGCGGCACGTTGAAGCCGCCGCGCCGGGCGATCTGCTTTGGCGCCTTTGGTTTCTGGTTCGGCTTCTTCGCTTGCCTGGCCTTGTGGCGGCGCGGCGCGCCATCGTCGTCGTCGACCACAACAACGGTGCCCGGCCCGCCCGGACCCGGCCCGAATCCGCCGGGCGGGAGCATGATGACGCCGCCGGGACCGCGGGGTCCGTGGCCGCCGGGGTGACGCGGTCCGTTACCGCCGGGGATTCGCCCGCCGCCGATGTTTCCGGGCGCGCTCATCCCGCGGCCGCCAAAGCCGCCGCCGCCGAAGCCGCGTGCCGAGCTTTCGGCAATCAACGAAAATGAGAATACGGAAGCCGCGACAAGCGCGAGCGCGCGGCGGAGAGATTTGCGGGGTGGTTTGCCGTCGAGCATCGATAACCTCCGGGCGTCGGGACACGCCGCTGGCCTTGAAGGTTTGTCGCGACACGGCGCGCAACGTTCATCCGGCGCGAAGCACGGCGCCAGAAACGATTTGCCGGCCATTGCGGCCGGCAAATGCTATTCTTTGCGCATGATCTTTTCCGAAAACCGGTTCCCATCCCGGATCAAGTCCGGGACAGGCTTTTTCGGGATCATGCGGTGTTCGGGTTTGGCTACTCGGCCGATTTCTGGCCGACGAAGCGGACGGTCTTCTCGTCCTGCAGCTGCTTGATCAGGCGAGACAGATCATCCTTCGGCATGCCGGTCACCGCCAGCTTCACCGTGAACATCTCGCCGCTCGGACCTTCAACGATCTTCATGTTGTAGGTCTGCATCAGCTTGGTGAT
>DATEKY010000708.1:0-4215 GCA_035277225.1 Xanthobacteraceae bacterium | reverse complement strand
AGCTGCACGCGCAGCAATTCCTCGAGCGTCGCGCCTTCCCAGTCGTGCTGCACCAGCAGGTCGTGCGAATAGGCGAGCGCCTGGATACAGCCGCGCAGCCGCGTCTCGAACGCCTCGATGCTGTCGCTGCGCCGCGCGATCATGTGGGTCAGCCCCTGCACCACGGCGAGCATGTTCTTGGTGCGATGCGACAGCTCGCGCATCGTGAACGCCATGTGCTCTTCGTAGTGGCGGCGCTCGGTCATGTCGCGATGCACGGCCGCGACACCCGCAACCTTGCCCTCGGCGAAAATCGGCGCCGCGCTGATGCCGACCGGGATCAGCTTTCCGCTCTTGTGACGGCGCACCGTTTCCCGCACCACCGCCTTGCCGCCGGTCGTCTCGGTGTAGAGCGAGAACTGCTCGCCATGCAGGTGATCCGGGGCGAGAATCGAGATCGGGCGGCCGATCGCCTCCCATGCGGTATAGCCATACAAGCGCTCCGCGCCCGGATTCCAGGTGCGGATCGTGCGGCCGAAATCGATCGAGAAGATCGCGTCGTTCGACGACAGCACCGTGGAGGCGTGCAGAGCGTTCGCCTCCTCGCCGCGCTTGCGGTCCGAGATGTCGACCACGAGGCCGATCGAGCGCGTCGGATGGCGTCCATTGGGGCCGTCGGCGAAAAAGGTCTTGCCGCGCAACAGCAGCCAGCCGGTCGAGCCGTCGAAGCGCGTGATGCGGTGCTCGTCCTCGTAGTCGCCGCCGCCGTCCGGGTCGAGCGAGGCGCGCATCTTGTCGCGGAACGCGGCGCGCATCTCATCGGGGATGATGCGTTCGAGCAGATCGGCGTCGGTGTTGATGTCGAGCTCGTCCGGCACGCGCAGCAACGCGCGCAGCTCCGGCGACCAGTAGCGCCGCCGCGCCGCCCAATCGATCTCGTACATGCCGAGCCCGGTGGCGCGGCGCACCAGGCGCAGCCGCTCCTCGGAGTCGCGCAAGGCGGCCTGAGTGGCGAGCTCCTCGGCGCGCGCGCGATCGCGGCCGAAGCCCGCAAGGCTTCGCACCCGGTCGAGAAGGCTGGCAAGCCCCGTCCGCAATTCCATAACGTCCATCGATTCGGAACGAAACGTGGTGACGTGCGATTGGTTCCGGAGAGCGTCAGGATTCAACCGCGCTCTCCTTGCCCTCTCCTGTTCGCCTCCGCTAGCATGTTAGACATCGAACAATGGCGGCCGCCAACAGGCCGCGATCGAGGGAGGATTCCATGACGAAACTCACCCGCCGCGCCTTTGCGGCTTCGGCCGCCGCGGCGGCTGCCGGCATCAGCCTGGCCAAGCCCGCATTCGCGCAGGCCTATCCGAGCCGCCCCGTCACCGTCGTCGTGCCCTGGGGCGCGGGCGGCGGCACGGATGCGACCGCACGCATTGTCGCTGCGTTACTCGAGAAGGAGCTCGGCCAGCCGTTCAACGTGGTGAATCGCACCGGCGGCTCCGGCGTGGTCGGCCATTCGGCGATCGCGACCGCGCAGCCCGACGGCTACACCATCGGCATGCTGACGGTCGAAATCTCGATGATGCATTGGCAGGGCCTCACCGAGCTGAACCCGAAGAGCTACACGCCGCTCGCGCTGATGAACGAAGATCCGCCGGGCGTTTCGGTGAGCTCGAGCTCGCCGCACAAGACCGTCAAGGAGCTCGCCGATGCGATCAAGGCCGCGCCGGCCGGCAAGCTGAAGGCCTCCGGCACGGGCCAGGGCGGCATCTGGCACCTCGCGCTGGTCGGCTGGCTGAAGGCGATGGGTCTCGCGGCCAATCATGTGTCGTGGGTGCCGTCGAACGGCGCCGCACCCGCGATGCAGGATCTCGCGGCCGGCGGTCTCGACATGACCACCTGCTCGATCCCCGAGGCGCGCGCGATCATCGAGGCCGGCAAGGCGCGCGCGCTCGCGCTCATGGCGCCCGAGCGCAATCCGGTGTTCAAGGACATTCCGACGCTGAAAGAGGCGATGGGCATCGACTATTCGACCGGCGCCTGGCGCGGCATCGCGGGACCGAAGGGCCTGCCGCAGGACGTCGCCACCAAGCTCACCGCCACGCTGAAGAAGGTCTACGACTCGAAGGAGTTCAAGGACTTCATGAGCAATCGCGGCTTCGGCACGATTTGGGGCGACGCGGGCGAATTCGCCAAGTTCATGGACAAGGGCGATGCCCAGATGGGCGACGCCATGAAGGCCGCGGGGCTGGCGAAGGCGTAACGAAGCGTTGAGTGCGACGGACGCGCGTCGGTCGCACTCTTTTTGATCCAAGGGGACCGGTGGCGCATGCCGCCGGAGTTGCGGGGTGTTCATGCGGCTGCCCGATCGCGCCACCGGGTTGTTTCTCGTCGGACTTGGATCGCTCGCCGCCTACGGCGGCTGGCTGCTGCCGCCGGTGCCGGGTCAGCCGGTCGGGCCCAACGTGTTTCCACTGGTGATCGGGTTGGGGCTCGCGATCTGCGGGCTGATGATCGCATTCGGCATCGGCCACAGCTTCGAGGAGGAAGAAGAGCTGGTCCCGTTCGAGGCCGGGCAGCAGGCCCCGCCTCCGCGTGGGCGCTTCTACGGCCTGCGCGCGCTGTTTCCGCCGGCGCTGCTGCTGTTCTACGTGGCGGCCGCAGACAAGCTCGGCTTCATCCTCACCGCAGCCTTCATCGTGCTGGTGACGTCGAGCGCGCTTGGCGCGCGGCCGAAGCTGTCCGTCCCGCTTGCGATCCTGGCGCCGATCGGCATCCACCTGATCTTCGCGAAGGTCCTGCGTGTGCCGCTGCCGATCGGCCTCATTCCGATGCCGTGGTGAACCAATGCTCGCCACCCTGATCGAAGCGTTCAAGCTGATCTCGACGCCCGAAGTCATCATCGCGATGCTGGCGGCCTCGGTCTACGGCCTGGTGATCGGCTCGCTGCCCGGCCTCTCCGCCACGATGGCGACCGCGCTGCTGGTGCCGGTCACGTTCTATCTCTCGCCGATCGCCGCGATGGCGACGATCGTCGCGGCCTCCTCGATGGCGATCTTCTCCGGCGACATCCCGGGCGCGCTGCTGCGCATTCCCGGCACGCCCGCTTCCGCCGCTTACGCGGACGAAGCCTATGCGATGACGCGCAAGGGCCAGGCCGAGCTCGCGCTCGGCGCCGGCGTGTGGTTCTCCGCCGTCGGCGGCATCGCCGGCACGCTGTCGCTGATGATCCTCGCCCCGCCGCTCGCCGAGATCGCACTGTCGTTCTCGACCTTCGAATACTTCTGGCTCGCCTTCCTCGGCCTGATGTGCGCCACGCTGGTCGCGCGCTCCTCGCCGGTGAAGGCGATCGCCGCGATGTTCATCGGGCTGCTGGTGTCGTGCGTCGGTATCGAAAACCCGGGCGGCGTGCCGCGCTTCACGTTCGGCATCACGGATTTGTTCGGCGGCATCGAGCCTATCCCGGCGCTGGTCGGCGTCTTTGCCGTGGCACAGGTGATGCGCGCGATGCTCACCCCCGAGCCGCCGCCGCTGCCGAAGCGCAAGTTCGGCAGCATCATGGCCGGCCAGTGGATGCTGACGAAGCTCTATCACTGGCAGATGACGCGCGGGAACATCGTCGGCATCATCATCGGCGTGCTGCCCGGCGCGGGCGCCGACATGGCGGCGTGGGTCTCCTACGCGATGTCGAAGCGCTTCTCCAAGACGCCGGAGAAGTTCGGCACCGGCCATGTCGAAGGCCTGGTCGAGGCCGGCGCGAGCAACAACGCATCGATCGCGTCCGGCTGGGTGCCCTCGCTGCTGTTCGGCATTCCGGGCGACACCATCGCGGCGATCGCGATCGGCGTTCTCTACATGAAAGGCCTCAATCCGGGCCCGACGCTGTTCACCGAAAAAGCCTCGAGCATGTACGCGATCTACCTGATGTTCATCATCGCGAACATCATCATGATCCCGTTCGGCATCATCATGATCCGCATGGCGGTGCACGTCCTGCGCGCGCCGCGCTCGAGCGTCATGCCGGTGATCATGCTGTGCTGCGCGGTCGGATCGTTCGCGATCGGCAACAACCTGTTCGGCGTGATCACGGTCGCGTCGTTCGGCGTCATCGGCTACGTGATGGAGGAGAACGGCTATCCGGTCGCCGCCATGGTGCTCGGCATCGTGATGGGCACCATGGTCGAGCAGGCCTTCGTGACCTCGCTGATCAAGTCGGACGGCAGCATCCTGCCGTTCTTCGAGCGG
>DATEKY010000707.1:0-3682 GCA_035277225.1 Xanthobacteraceae bacterium | reverse complement strand
CCGCCGAGGATCGCGACCGCGAAGGCCTTGATGCCGAACAGCGTGCCCATCGTGGATGAGATCGTGAACAGCGGGGCCACCAGGATGCCGGCAACGGCCGCGAGCAGACCCGAGAGCGCGAACGACGCCATCACGACGCGTTCGACGTCGATGCCCATCAGGCGCGCGGCGTCACGGTTCTGCACGACGGCGAGCAGCGCCTTGCCGTAACGCGTCCGCTGCAGGAAGAAGTGAATGCCGGCCGCGAGCAGCAGCCCGATCACCGGGATGAGAAGCTGCAGCGCCTGCACCTTGATGCCGCCCATCGGCACATAGGTGGTGGTGAGGAAGCCCGCCGGCATGCCGCGCGGGTCCTTGCCGAAGGTGAACAGCACGATGTTCTCGATGACGATGCCGAGCGCGACCGTCGCCATCAGCCAGGAGTTCGAGCCGCGCAGCACGAACGGGCGCACCGCGATGCGCTCGACCGCCACGCTCCAGGCCGCGCAGAGCAGCAGCGCGGCGGCGATCGCGGCGGCGAGCGGCCAGCCGAACGTGACCCACAAGGTGAAGCACAGGACCGCACCCAGCATCATGGTGCTGCCCTGCGCGAAGTTTACCGTATTGGACACCGCATAGGTGACGTGGAAGCCGAGCGCGAGGAGCCCGTACATGCTGCCGAGCCCGACGCCGGTGATGAGAGCCGCATAGGCAAGCATGCAAGACGGGCAGTTCGCCGAAGGGGTGCCGAGGCGGCGGCCCGCGAGCCGCCGCCGGATGCCTTAGTAGACCGGAACGACGTTGTCGCCTTCGTAGTGCACCATGATGTAGTCGCTCGGTCCGAGTGCGTCGTGATTGCCCGCGGCGAACGGCTTGCTGTAGGTCTTGATCAGGCCCTGATAGCTGCCTTTGAGGTCCTCCAGCGCCGTGCGGATGGCATCGCCGTCCGTCGACTTCGCCTGCTCGATCGCCATCGCGACGAGATGCATCGCGTCATAGGCGTTCGCGGTTCCGATCGGCGCGAAGATGTCGCCCGGGCCCTTGATCGCCGGATACTTCTTCTTCAGCGCGGCGAGCACGCGCTCGCCCACCGGGCTTTGCTTGCCGAAGAAGCTGTAGGTCTGCACGAAGTGCGCCTCGCCCGCGGTCGGCCCGGTCAGCTCGGGAAAACGGCCGCCCGAAATGCCCCAGTGCGACACGACCGGGACCTTCCAGCTCAGCCGCTCGCGCGCCTTCATCACCTGCGCGCCGGGCGCGGCGTTGCCGACCAGGATGAGGACGTCGGCGCCCTTCTCCCGCAGTCGTGTCAGCTGCGGCACCAGGTCGACGTCGTTGTTCTCGAATTTCTCGACGCCGGCGATCTGGATCGCGGTGTTGGTCTTGACCGCCTCGATCAGGCCCTTCTCGTTCGACTCGCCCCACGGATTGTTGATGAGGATGAGGCCGGCTTTCTTCGCCCCGAACTTCTGGTTGGCATATTGCAGCAGCTTCACGTCGACCAGCACGTCGACTGCGGAGACGCGGAAGATGTAATTGGGATTTGCGCCGTTGCGCGTGATGCCGGTGCCGGCGGCCCAGACCGCCATGTGCGGGACTTTCTCCTTGTTGAGGAGCGGCACCATCGCGAGTGCGACCGGACTGTCGATTCCGCCGAAGATGACCGCGACTTTCTCCTTGAAGACGAGTTCGCGCGCCGCGGTCAGCCCCTTGGGCGGGGTCGATTCATCGTCGCGCTGCACCAGCTCGAGCTTGCGGCCGCCGAGCACGCCGCCCTTGGCGTTGATTTCGTCGATCGCGATGGTGAGGCCGCGGGTGATCGCCTCGCCGGATTGCGCCGAACCGCCCGAGAGGGCGGCGACGTGACCGATCTTCACCGGATCGGCGGCGAGCGCCGGCCCGACCGCCAGTCCGGCGGCGGCGATGACGGCTGTGAGAAGGAGATTCGCCGGTCGATATCGTTCGAGCATGGACCACACTCCAGGCATGGGTCTCTCCTGTAAAGATTTGCCCTTGTCGTCTGAGAACCCCGGGGACCCGGCCGGCGGATCGGTCCCTCTTTTCCTATGGTTCAATTTCTTTTACCCACGTAGATCGCCGGGTTCAAGATGCGGCGATCCGGCGCGGCGCTGCCGACTGCTGCGCTCATTAGACAAGTCTTCCATCAATTCGACAACCAGATGAGGCGACCGAGATGCCCGCGAGAAAGACCCTGGTCGGAGCGATTGCGCTGCTTGGCGAAGCTGCCGTGCCGGCCGACGGCCCCGTCGACGTCGTCATCGAGGGCCGGCTGATCCAGGACATCCGGCCGAGCGGCGTCGCCCCACCCGAGGGCACCGCGATCGACATGCGCGGCAAGCTGCTCACCGCCGGCCTGATCAACGGCCATCACCACAGCCACGAGGGCTACTACAAGGGCCGCAAGGACAACATGCCGCTCGAGCTCTGGATGAACTACGTCCGGCCGCTCAAGCCGATCGAGCTGACGCCACGCGAGGTCTACCTGCGCACCATGATCGGCGCGATGGAGGCGGTCCACAGCGGCACCACGACCTTGTGCGACGACACCAATGTGGCGCCGCGGATCAATCAGCAGCATGTCGACGCGGTGTTCCAGGCCTACGAGGACCTCGGGATTCGCGCCTACGTGGGCCCGACGCTGTTCGACCGGCCATTCTTCCGCGCCGTGCCGTTCGTCGACGAGGAATTTCCCGCCGACCTGCTGGCAGAACTCGACAGCACGCCGATGTTTTCCTCCGCCGACCTGCTGGCCTTCGCCAAGAAGACCGCGCGCGAGCATCATCCGAAGGAGAAGCGCGTCGGATATATCGCCGCACCCTCCGCGCCGCAGCGCTGCACCGAGGATTTCATCAAGGGGGTGCGGCGCATGGCCGACGACATGGACCTGCCGGTGATGATGCACGTGCAGGAAACGCGCATGCAGGTGGTCACCGGCCAGCTCTGGCACGGCTCGACCTTGATCGAATACCTCGACCGCATCGGCTTCATGAAGCCGAACACCGCCTTCATTCACGGCGTCTGGCTGACCCCGCGCGAGATCGAGATCCTGGCCAGAACTGGCGTCAGCGTGCAGCACAATCCGACCTCCAACCTGAAGGTCGGCTCCGGCCTCGCGCCGGTCCGCGCGCTGATCGAAGGCGGCGTCAACGTGAGCATGGGCACCGACGGCTGCGGCTCGATCGAGGGGCCCGACATGCAGAACGCGCTGTATCTTGCGAGCCTGGTGCACAAGCTGCGCGGCGACTACACCGGCTGGGTCGGCGCCACGGATTCGTTCCGTTTTGCCACGATGGGCGGCGCCAGGGCGCTCGGGCGCGCACACGAGCTCGGCGCGATCGAGAAGGGCCGCATCGCCGACCTGACCGCCTACAACCTGCACAGCCTGCCGTTCACGCCGCTGAACAATCCGGTTCACCAGCTCGTGTGCGCGGCCTGCCGCCACGAGGTCGACTTCGTGATGGTCGACGGCGAGACGATCTTGCAGCACGGCAAGCTCACGCGCGTCGATGAAGACAAGCTGATCGACGAGATCGCCGAAGCCCATGCGCGCATCGAGCCGCTGATCGCCGAATCGGAGCGCGACGTCGAGCGGTTGCGCCCCGCCTACGAACGCATCTATCGCCGCTGCGAGAAGATCGCGATCTCGCCGGACACCTATCCGGCTCGATTCGACCACTAAACTGGA
>DATEKY010000706.1:0-5336 GCA_035277225.1 Xanthobacteraceae bacterium | reverse complement strand
CGAGGTGACGTGCATCGACGTCGCGATGCCGATGATCATGATGCGGGCGAAGGATTTCGGGCTGACCGGCTACGAGGGCCGCGCCGAAATCAACCCGAACAAGGAACTGTTCGCCCGGATCGAGCCGATCCGCCGCGAGGCCGGCACGCGCATGGGCTTCGGCGACGTAGCCGACAAGGTGATCCCGAAAGTTGGCCTGCTGTCGCCGCCGCGCGACGGCGGCACGATTGCGTCCCGGTATCTCACCCCGCACGCGCTGCATGCCGCGCATGCGGTCACCGGTGCGGTGTGCGTCGCCTCGGCCTGCGCGCTCGAGGGCACCATCGCGCATGAGCTCGCCAAGCCGGATAGCGCCAACCCGCGCACCATCTGGATCGAGCACCCGTCCGGCCAGGTCGACGTGCTGCTGCAGACCAGCGGCAAGGGCGCCGAGATGGACGTGGTGGCCGGCACCCTGCGCACCGCGCGTCCGATCATGAAGGGCGAAGTTCTGGTACCGCGGAAAGTGTTGAATCCGTAGGCTCGAGCGACGTAGCCCGGACGGAGCGAAGCGAAATCCGGGGTTGACCGCGCGGCGAGAGCAACCCGGGTTCCGCTTCGCTCCACCCGGGCTACAGGCTTCCTGCTATGGTGGCACCCGACCGGAGACACCAATGCCCATTTCCACACGCCTCACCGAACTCCTGAAAGTCCGGCACCCGATCCTGCTCGCTCCGATGGATGTCGTGGCCGACGGCAAGCTCGCCGCCACGGTGAGCAAGGCCGGCGGCTTCGGTGTCATCGGCGGCGGCTACGGCAACGAGGCGTGGCTGGTGCGCGAGCTCGACGCGGCGGGCTCGGCGCGCGTCGGGGTCGGCTTCATCACCTGGAGCATGGCGAAGAACCCGCGGCTCCTCGATATTGCCCTGGAGCGCAAGCCGACCGCGATCATGCTGTCGTTCGGCGACGTGAGGCCGCACGTGGACAAGATCAAACGAGCCGGCGCGCTGATGATCTGCCAGGTGCAGACCGTCGAGCAGGCCAAGGACGCGGTGGCGAACGGCGCCGATGTGCTGGTCGCCCAGGGTGCGGAAGGCGGCGGCCACGGCATTTCCCGCGGCACCTTCGCGCTGGTGCCGGCGGTGGTCGATGCGGCACGCGGCGTTCCGGTGGCGGCGGCGGGTGGCGTGGCGGACGGGCGCGGGCTCGCGGCGGCGCTGATGCTCGGCGCCGACGGTGTGTTGATCGGCACGCGCTTCTACGCCACGCAGGAATCGTTCGGCGCCATGACCGCCAAGGAGCGCATCGTCGCGGCGAGCGGGGACAAGACCATCCGCAGCATCCTGTTCGACATCGCGCGGCGCAACGTGTGGCCCGCGCCCTATACCGGCCGCGTGCTGCGCAACGAATTCTCCGAGCGCTGGCGCGGTCGCGAGGCCGAGCTGATGCAGCATCAGGCGGCCGAGGCGGCACGCTACGACGAGGCGCGTGCGGCGGGCGATTTCGACACCGCGGCCGTCATTGCCGGCGAGGCGGTGGACATGATTTCGGACATCCCGCCCGCCACCGAGGTGGTCGAGCGCATCGCGAAGGAAGCCGCAGCGCTGCTCGCCGGGTCGAACCGGTATCGCGTGTCCGGCCAGTAATGCATCCCGAAAGTCCCTGGCAGACCTCGCTACGCGGCTTCGCCCGCTACGGCGAGCGAGTCGCGGTGTCGTCGCGCGGGCGCATGCTCACTTATGCGCAGCTCGCCGCACAGGCGGATGCGGTGCGCGCTGCCGCGATCGAAGCCGGCGCGCGGTCCGGCGAGCCGGTCGCGATCCTGGCGCGCAACGGGCCGGGCGTCGTCGTGGCGAGCTACGGCGTGATGGCGAGCGGTGCCGCCGAATTCGTGGTCGATCTCAACCTCGGGCCCGACGACGTCGCCTATGCGATGCAGATCATGGGCGTGCGCCGCGTCATCGCCGAGCGCAATGAGGCGCATCGTGTCGCCGCGCTGGGGCTCGATGTGATGATCTTGGAGGACATCGTCTCGCAGTCTTCTTCTGCCGTCGCCTCGCCGAGGTTCGATCCGCGTGCGTGGGGCAAGGCGATCATGACCTCCGGCACCACCGGACGCCCGAAGGGCATCATCCATCGCCACGACCGCCGCTGGTACGCGCACGTGCTGCTGCGCTCGCACCTGCCGTTCGTGCCCGGCGCGAACGACCGTGTGCTGCTGATGACGGCGTACGCGCACGGCGCCGCGCTGGTCACAGCTGCGTGGCTCGAAAGCGGCGCCTCGGTCGAACTGATCGACGGCGTCGATGTTGCCTATGCGGACGATCTGTTCGCGCGCGGCGAACTGACCGCCGTGTTCGCACCGCCAACCGTGCTGACGAAGCTGGTCGAGGGCACGCGCCACACGCGCGTCGCCGGGATCAAGTGCATCTTCTGCGGCACCGCGACGCTGCAGCCCGCGCTGTATCACGCGGCCGCCAAGCTGTTCGGGCCGGTGATCCGCGTCACCTACGGCAAGTCGGAGATGTTCAACCCGATCACCGTGCTCGAGATCGGCGAGGCAGAGGACTACTACCGCGACCTCTCGACGCTGGATGCGGTCTGTCTCGGGTCGCCCGCTGCGGGCGTGGAGATCGTGGTGCGCGACGAGAACGGCCGCGTCTGCGCGGCAGGGGAACACGGCGAGATTCATCTGCGCAGCCCGCACATGATGATCGGCCACGTGGACGCGAGCGGTTTTCACGACCTCGCCGAGGGCGAGTTCCACGCGACTGGCGACCTCGGCTATCGCGACGCGCTTGGGCGGCTGTTCCTCGCCGGCCGCGCGCACGACGTGATCAAGACCGGCGGCTACAAGATCTATCCGGAGGAGATCGAGCGCGTGCTGCCGCCCGGCGTCGCGGTGGTCGGCATCCCGTCGGCGCATTGGGGCGAAGTGATTGTGGCGGTCGCCGAGACCGATGGCCTCGCTGAGGCAGTCGCCGGCGCGACCGCGGGCCTTGCGCGCTACAAGCAGCCGCGCGCGTGCGTGGCGATCGAGCGGCTACCGCGCAGCCTGCAGGGCAAGGTGCAGCGCTCACGCATGCGCGAGATGGTGCTGGCGCGCTACACCATGACCGACGGACCGTATCCGACGTTTGAACCGCGCTGATGGCTCTGATAAGGCCTCAGGCCTCACAACGGCGCACGGAATGAGCGATACGCCTCCCGAATTGCCTGCGGCAAAGCGCGAAATCGGCCGTCTGCGCGCGGAGAATTTCGCGCTCAAGCGCTCGCTCGCGCAGAGCGAACGCAAGCTCGCCGATCTTTTGTCCAGCACGTCATGGCGGATCACGGCGCCGCTGCGCACGGCGATCGACGTCCTGCGGCAGCGTCGCTGGCTGCGCCGCAAGTCCGCGCCACGCGCTCGCAACGAGAGCTTCGAGATCGATCGCGACGAGTACCGGCGCTGGGTGCAGAGCTATTCTTCGGTCGATTCCGACATGCGCGGCCGGCTGACGTCCGCGGTCGAGACGCTTGGCCACCGCCCGCTCATCTCGGTCATCATGCCGAGCTACAACATCGATCCGGCATGGATGCGCGAGGCGATCGAGTCGGTGCGGCGGCAGATCTATCCGCATTGGGAACTGTGCATTTCCGACGACGCCTCGACCTTGGCCGGCGTGCGCCAGTTGATCGAAACGCAAGCCGCGCAGGACCAGCGCATCCGCGTCACGTTTCGCGACAAAAACGGCCACATCTCGGCGAATTCCAACACGGCGCTCGGTCTCGCCACCGGCGATTATGTCGCACTGCTCGACGCCGATGACGTGCTCACCGAGGACGCGCTGTTCTGGGTCGCGCACGAGATCGCGCTCGATCCGCAGACCGACATGATCTTCTCCGACGAGGACAAGATCGGCCCCGACGGGCGCCGCTTCGATCCGTACTTCAAGCCGGCATGGAATCCTGCGCTGATGGTCGGGCAGAACGCGTTCTGTCATCTCGGCGTCTACCGCCGCAGCCTGGTCGAGCAGGTCGGCCGCTTCCGCGAAGGCCTCGAGGGCGCGCAGGACCATGACCTGGCGCTGCGCTGCGCCGATGCCACGACGCCCGAGCGCATTCGCCACATCCCGCGCGTGCTCTATCACTGGCGCGTCAGCGCGCAGTCGACGGCGGCGACGCTTGAGAGCAAGCCCTATGCGGCCGGCGCCGGCCTGATGACGGTCGAGGATCACCTGCGCCGGCGCGGCATCAAGGCGCGCGCCGAACCGGCGGGGAATTTCTATCAGGTGATCGACGAGGCGCCCGATCCACCGCCGCTGGTCAGCATCATCGTGCCCACCACGCTGCGCAATGCCGTGACGCAGCGCTGCCTGCAGTCGCTGCTGGGCAGGACGCGCTACGACAATTTCGAGCTGCTGGTGCTCGCGACCGAGCCGGATCTTGCGGCCGGCCGCGCCAAATTCGCGGATCTGCTCGGCGATGCGCGCGTGCGCGCGCTCGGCTACGAGGAAGGCGCGTTCAACTACTCCCGGGTCAACAATTTTGGCGCCGCCGAGGCGCGCGGCAGCCTGCTCTGCTTCCTCAACGACGACGTGGAAGTGATCGGCGAGGACTGGCTCGGCGCGCTGGTCGCGCGCGTCAGCCGCGACGGCGTCGGGGCGGCGGGGCCGATGCTGTACTACCCGTCCGGGCAGATCCAGCATGCCGGCGTGCTGCTCGGCGTCGGGGGCGTCGCCGATCATGCGTTCCGCACTGTCGAGCGCGGACAGGCGGGCTATTTCTCGCGTGCCGCACTGGAGCAGGACTATTCCTGCGTGACCGCGGCCTGCATGCTGGTGCGTCGCGAGGCCTTCGAACAGACCGGCGGCTTCGACGTCGACCTGCCGACCGCTTTCAACGACGTCGACTTCTGCATCCGACTGCGCCGGAGCGGGGCGCGCATCGTCTGGACCCCGGCCGCCGAGCTCTATCATCACGAGTCGTTGACCTACGGCCCGCATAACTCGCCGCAGCGGGCCGCACAGTTCGAGCACGACGTGCGGGTCATGAGCAGCCGGTGGAAGCAGGTTCTCGAGACCGATCCGGTCTACAATCCGAACCTGAGCCTAGACCGCGAGCACCAGTTCCAGCTGGCGGCGCCGCCGCGCACGGCGTTCACCGCGGACGCGCTCAACCTCGGCAAGCCGGTCTCGCGCACCGCGCGGCTCGGTTGAGGCTGTCGGCGCATGCTTGCTTTCGCGCCCGGCAGCGGATGAAATGTTAATGTCCTTTCCCTCTCCCCGCGAAGCGGGAGAGGGTGCCGAGCGAAGCGAGGCGGGTGAGGGGCCATCGAAATAATCGTGGATGCCCTCACCCGGCTCGACGCTACGCGC
>DATEKY010000705.1:0-8996 GCA_035277225.1 Xanthobacteraceae bacterium | reverse complement strand
CTGAAGGTCTGGACCATCCTGCTCGCGATCCTGACGTTTTCGCTCTCGCTGCTCGGCACGTTCCTGGTGCGCTCCGGCGTGCTCACCTCGGTGCACACGTTTGCGAGCGATCCCTCACGCGGGGTGTTCATCCTCGCCATTCTGGTGTTCTTCATCGGCGGCGCGCTCGCGCTCTATGCGTGGCGCGCGCCGGCGCTGAAGCAGGGCGGGCTGTTCGCGCCGATCTCGCGCGAGGGCGCGCTGGTGTTCAACAATCTGTTTCTCACCTCGGCCTGCGCCACTGTCTTCGTCGGCACGCTCTATCCGCTCGCGCTCGAGGCGCTGACGGCTGAGAAGATCTCGGTCGGCGCGCCGTTCTTCAATCTCACCTTCGGGCCGCTGTTCGTGCCGCTGCTGATCGCGGTGCCGTTCGGGCCGTTGCTCGCCTGGAAGCGCGGCGACCTCTATGGCGCGGCGCAGCGGCTGATCGCCGCGGCGGCGCTCGGGCTGGTGGCGCTCGCCACTGTGTTTGCGGTGCAGGGCGGTGGCCCGGTGCTGGCGCCGTTCGGCGTCGGGCTTGCGGTCTATGTGATGATCGGCGCGCTGATCGACCCGATCGAGCGCATCGGCCTGTTCCGCGTGCCGTTCGCCACCACATGGGCCCGCGCGCGCGGCCTGCCGCGCTCCGCCTGGGGGACGGCGGTGGCGCATTTCGCCGCCGGCATGCTGCTGTTCGGCGTGATCGCCGAGAGCCAGTGGAACGCCGAGCGCATCGTCTCGCTCAAGCCCGGCGAGAGCGTTTCGGTGCGCGGCTACGACCTCACCCTCGACGGACTGGTGCCGCGGCCGGGGCCTAATTACCGCGAGCTGATCGCGCGCTTCACGGTGCGCCAGGACGGCGCGCTGATCGACGTGCTGACGCCGTCGAAGCGCACGTTCCCCCAGCGCAGCATGTCCACCACCGAGGCGGCGCTGCTGACGCGCGGCGCCTCGCAGCTCTACCTCTCGCTCGGCGACGTCGGCTCTGACGGCGCCATAGCGGTCCGGCTCTATCACAAGCCGCTGGTGCTGCTCATCTGGTTTGGCGCGGTCGTGATGGTGCTCGGTGGCGCGCTCTCGCTCTCCGATCGCCGCTTGCGCGTCGGCGCGCCGAAGCCGGCGCGCAAGCCCACGCTGCAGCCGGCGGAGTAGGGCGGTGCGCCGGCTCGCGGTCATTCTGCTCGCGCTGTCGCTCGGCGCCCCCGCGCTCGCCGTGCAGCCGGACGAGATCCTGAAAGACCCCAAGCTCGAAGCGCGCGCTCGCTCGCTATCTCAAGAGCTGCGCTGCATGGTCTGCCAGAACCAGTCGATCGACGACTCCGATGCGCCGCTGGCAAAAGACTTGCGCGTGCTGGTGCGCGAGCGGCTGACCGCCGGCGACAGCGACAAACAAGTGATCGACTTTCTCGTCGCGCGCTACGGCGAATTCGTGCTGCTGCGGCCGCGCATGACCGCGCATACGCTGCTGCTCTGGGCGGCGCCGTTCGTGATCTTGATCGTGGGCGCGATCGCGTTCTTGGCGGCTCGGCGTCGGTCTGCGGCGGCCGATCCGCAGCGGCTGACGGCCGAGGAAGAAGCGCGCATCAACGCGCTGCTGGATAAACGCTGACTGATTCCGGTACTCCGCTCATGCCCGCGCCCCAGATCGCCAGGTCTTTTATCCGTTTCTCGCCGACCTAACTAAAGCGCTGATTTGACGCCATTTTTTCGCCCCGTCACGGGACTTGCGATCTTACCAAAGTTTAATCCCGCCGACAGGACGCCGTAAGGCGCTACACTCCATCTTCCACCTGACAGGGTGGCACACCCAAACGAACTTGCAGATGGAGCATCTTTCAATGCCGCAGAGCGTCACTCCCGCTCAGAAGCCGCGCTCGACGCTTTCCGCGCGCCGCCTCGTTTTGCTCGCCTCCGCCGCGCTGATCGGCGCCGGCGCGATGTTCGCGAGCCCGCATCTCCTTCCCACCCGCGACGCGGCGTTCCTCGCATCGCCCGCCTACGCGCAGACCGCACAGCGCCCGGTCGGCTTTGCCGACATCGTCGAGAAGGTGAAGCCTTCGGTGATCTCGGTGCGCGTCAAGGTCGACGGTGGCCCGCGGATGATGGGATTCGACGGCGACTCGCCGTTCCCGCCCGGCTCCCCGATGGAGCGTTTCTTCCGTCGCTTCGGTTCGCCCGACGGTGACGGCGCCCCGCAGCAGCGCGCTCCGCGTGGCCGCAATTTCTCGATGGGCCAGGGCTCCGGCTTCTTCATCTCGGCCGACGGCTACGCGGTGACCAACAATCACGTGGTCGACAAGGCCGAGTCCGTGGAAGTCACCACCGATGACGGCAAGACCTATACGGCGAAGGTGATCGGCACCGACCCGAAGACCGACATCGCGCTGATCAAGGTCGAGGGCCGCAGCGACTTCCCGTTCGTGCCGCTCGCCGAGAAGCAGCCGCGCATTGGCGACTGGGTGCTCGCGGTCGGCAATCCGTTCGGCCTCGGCGGCACCGTCACGGCCGGCATCGTGTCGGCGCGCGGGCGCGACATCGGTGCGGGACCGTATGACGACTTCATCCAGATCGACGCGCCGGTGAACAAGGGCAATTCCGGTGGTCCGACCTTCGACGTCGACGGTAACGTGATCGGCGTCAACACCGCGATCTACTCGCCCTCCGGCGGCTCGGTCGGTATCGCATTCGCGATCCCCTCCGACACCGTGAAGACGGTAGTGACCGCACTCAAGGACAAGGGCGAAGTTACCCGCGGATGGATCGGCGTGCAGATCCAGCCGGTCAGCGCCGACATCGCCGACAGCCTCGGACTGAAGAAGGCGGAGGGCGCGCTCGTCGCCGAGCCGCAGTCCGACGGTCCGGCCGCGAAGGCGGGCATCCAGTCGGGCGACGTCATCACGGCGGTCAACGGCCAGCCGGTGAAGGACGCCCGCGATCTCGCCAAGCGCATCGGCGGGCTTGCCCCGGGCTCGAGCGTCAAGCTGACGGTCGTCAGCAAGGGCGCCGAGAAGACCGTGACGCTCAATCTCGGTGAACTGCCGCGCGAGCAGCGGCAGGCGCGCGCCAAGAGCGATGGCGGCGACAGCTCCGGTATGCAGGTGCCGCGCCTCGGCCTGTCGCTCGCCCCTGCCGGCAATGTGGCGGGCGGTGGCAGCGAAGGCGTCGTGGTCACGCAGGTCGAGCCGGACGGTCCCGCCGCGGCGCAAGGTTTCCGCACTGGCGACGTCATCCTCGATGTCGCAGGCAAGAAGGTTGCGAGCCCCGAGGACGTGAGCAAGGCATTCGCCGATGCGCGCTCCGGTGGCAAGCGGACGGTGCTGCTGCGCGTGAAGTCGGGCGAGAACACCCGGTTCCTCGCGGTACCGCTCGGTCGCGGTTGAATGACGCGCGCGCTTGAAAAAGGCGCGCCGCGTACCCAAGTTCGGGGCGTTACGCCGGCAATCGTCGCCCCCGTCGGCGGAGCGAACCCGGGGGACGAGCTTCACGGCTCGTCCCCGCTCATCGGGAGTTGAGTTGTGGCGTCGCGTTATTTGCAGTCGCGTTACGACCATTAGAGTTACGATCGGGCCCCGGCCTTCCCCGTGCCCCCCAACCGGGCCCGGTCGAATAGGGGGCGGTGGAGTGCCCCTCCGCCGCCCCCGAACTTTTTTCAGAGATCACAGTCCCGGAGAGCGGAAACGGGTTCTCGGAAAAAGACCGTGATCCAACAGAAGACCGTCGCGCATGAGCCCTGACAATTCGCTAGACTTCGCCGCCACCCGAGTCCAGCACACGCCGATGCGCCTGCTCATCATCGAAGACGACCACGCCGCGGCGGACTATCTCGTGAAGGCTTTTCGCGAGGTCGGCCACGTCGCCGACTGGTCGGCCGACGGCGAGGACGGGCTCGCGATGGCGCTCGACGGCGCCTACGACGTTCTCATCGTGGACCGCATGCTGCCCAAGCGCGACGGCCTGTCGGTCATCAGCGCGCTGCGCGCCAAGACGATCGACACGCCGGTGCTGATCCTCTCGGCGCTCGGGCAGGTGGACGACCGCGTCAAAGGCCTGCGCGCCGGCGGCGACGACTATCTGCCCAAGCCGTATTCCTTCTCCGAGCTTCTCGCCCGCGCCGAAGTGCTGGCGCGGCGGCGCGGCGCGCGCGGCGGCGAGGAGACGAGCTACCGCGTCGGCGACCTCGAGCTCGACCGGCTCTCCCATACGGTCAAGCGCGGCGCCGCCGAGATCGACTTGCAGCCGCGCGAATTCCGCCTGCTCGAATACCTGATGAAGCACGCCGGGCAGGTCGTCACCCGCACGATGCTGCTGGAGAACGTGTGGGACTATCACTTCGATCCGCAGACCAACGTGATCGACGTGCACATCTCGCGCCTGCGCTCCAAGATCGACAAGGGCTTTTCGCAGCCGCTGCTGCACACGATCCGCGGCGCCGGATACATGATCCGTGACGGCGCTCGGTAAGCTCGTCCGCTCGACTGCGTTCCGGCTCACGCTGGTCTATCTGCTGGTATTTGCCCTCTACGCGGCGGCGCTGCTCGCCTATTTCGCACTCAATACCGGACGGCTGATCACCGAGCAGATCACCGAGACGGTCGACACCGAGATCGCCGGGCTGACCGAGCAATATACGCTGGGCGGATTGCGCCGCCTGGTACTGATCCTGGAAAATCGATCGCTGCGCCCGGGCTCGAGCCTTTATCTCGTCACGACGCCGAGCGGGCAGGCGCTTGCCGGCAATGTCGGCTCGCTCGCGCCCGGCGTGCTCGACAAGACCGGCTGGTCCGAAACCGTCTATCGCCGGCTCGACGAGCAGGATTCGGCCGAGCACAGCGCGCTGGTGCGCGTGACGCAATTGTCCGGCGGCTTCCGCCTCCTGGTCGGGCGCGATCTCGAAGAGCGCGGACGCATGCGCGAAATCATCACCGCGGCGGCGCGCGGCTCGGTCGCGCTGGTGGTCGTGCTCGGCCTTGCAGGCGGCTTCTTCGTCACGCGGCGCGTGCTGCGCCGATTCGACGCCATGACGGCGACGACGCAGCGCATCATGGGCGGCGATCTCTCCGAGCGGCTGCCGGTGGCCGGAACCGGCGACGAGCTCGACCGTCTCGCCTCGAACCTGAACGACATGCTCGACCGCATCGAGGCGCTGATGCGCGGCCTCAAGGAAGTGTCCGACAACATCGCGCATGACCTGAAGACGCCGCTGACGCGCCTGCGCAACCGCTGCGAAGCGGCGCTGCGCACCGCGCATGACGAGCCGGAATATCGTGCCGCGCTCGAATCGATGCTCGACGAATCCGAGGGGCTGATCCGAACCTTCGACGCCCTGCTGATGATCGCGCGCGCCGAGTCCGGACATTCGCGCGACAATATGCAGGATTTCGACGCGGCCGAGATCGTGCGCGGCGTCGGCGAGCTGTACGAGCCGGTCGCCGAGGAAAAGGGACTGAGCCTGAAGGTCGATGCGGCGGATGGCGCGGTGATCCGCGGCAATCGGGAGCTGTTGAGCCAGTCGCTCGCCAACCTGGTCGACAACGCCATCAAGTACTCGCGCCCCGAAGGCCAAATCACCGAAGCGCAGGAGATCGTGCTGTCGGCACGCCCGGACGGCGACCGGGTGCTAATCGGCGTCGCGGACCACGGGCTCGGCATTGCGGAGGCGGACCGGGTGCGCGCGGTGGAGCGCTTCGTGCGGCTGCCGCAATCCGCCGCGGAGCCCGGCTCGGGCCTGGGGCTCAGCCTCGCGGCCGCGGTCGCGCGCCTGCACGGCGGGGAGCTGAGGCTCGAGGACAACGCGCCGGGGCTGAAGACGGTGGTCGATCTGCCGCGCAGTGGTTAGCTTGCCGCATTCGGCGCGCAGCAGGCGCCCGCTTTCGCCTCGACCTTCACCTCGACTTTGGGCGCGCAGCACGCCGCGGCTTTCTCCGGCTCGCGGCGCATCTGCACGCCGCGCTCGCCGCTGCCGTCGCCGTAATCGGTGCTCTCGCCGGTGGTGAGGAACGTTTCCCAGGCAATGCCGGCCGGATCGTCGATCCAGGATTTCTCCGAGCGCGCGTAGCAGCACTGCGTCTGTCCCTGATCGAGCACCGGCGCGCCGGCCTGATCGAGGCGCCGGTACACCTCCTGCAATTCGCCCCGGTCCTCGACCTGAATGCCGAGATGGTCGAGCCCCGCGGGGCGCCCGCGTGCCGAAATCGCGAAGTTCACGCGCGGATCGTCGAGCATCCATTTCGCATAATCGGGCTTCACCACCGCGGGCTGCGCGGCGAACAGCGCCGAGTAGAAGCGAACCGCGTTGCCGATGTCGTCGACCGCGACGTGGACGTGAAACCGTTTCATGGGGCCCGCCCTCCTTGCCGCCGCATTCTAGCGCGCCGCGCGATTGTGGGCTATGCGGCTCGACGCGAGCACATTGCTCGCCGGGAGAATCGAGCGACAGCGATGGCGGGGCCGGCGAAACGCAGCGCAACGAAAGCCGACTCGCCGGCCGGGCTCGCGGCCCTGATCGCGGCCGCGCCGAAATTGTCGTCGCCGAAGGAGGCGCGTGCGCGCATCGACGAATGGCTCGGTGAGATCGCCGCGACCGCCGCCGGCAAGGCGCTCAAGCCGCTGCTGAGCGCCGATCCCAAATCTGCTGATGCCAAGTCGCGCAACGCGAAGCTCGCGGGTCTCGTCACGGGACTTGCGGATGGCTCGCCCTATCTGTGGGATCTGATCCGCGCCGACCCGGATCGCTTCCTCGCCATTCTCGAAGCGGAGCCGGAGAGCCGTTTCGCCGCGGTGATCGCCGAGGTGACGCGGGCCGGCCTCGCCGAGCAGGACGAAGCCGCGATGATGCGCGCGCTGCGGCGCGGCAAGGCGGAGGCGGGGCTGCTGATCGCGCTCGCCGACATCGGCGGCGTCTGGCCGGTCGAGCAGGTCACGCGCGCGCTCACCGCGTTCGCCGACGCCGCGACCGGCGCGGCGGTGCGCTTCCTGCTGCGCGGCGTTGCCGAGCAAGGCAAGCTCACGCCGCGCAATCCGGCGGCACCCGAAGAAGACACCGGCTACGTCGTGCTCGCGATGGGCAAGATGGGCGCGCACGAGCTCAACTATTCGAGCGATATCGACCTGATCGTTCTCTACGACGCGGACTCCGCCGCGCTCGCTCCGGGCGCCGAGCCGGCCGCGCTGTTCGTGCGCATCACGCGCGGACTGGTCAAGCTGATGCAGGAGCGCACCGCCGACGGCTACGTGTTCCGCACCGATTTGCGCCTGCGGCCCGATCCGGCCTCGACCGCGGTTGCGGTCTCGACCCTGTCGGCGCTGAACTATTACGAGAGCACTGGGCAGAACTGGGAGCGCGCCGCGATGATCAAGGCGCGCCCCTGCGCCGGCGATATTGCGGCCGGCGAGCAATTCCTCAAGGACGTCTCGCCCTTCATCTGGCGCAAATACCTCGACTACGGCGCGGTCGCCGACGTGCACGCGATGAAGCGCCAGATGGCGGCCTACAAGGGCCACGACGAGATCGCGATCGAGGGCCACAACATCAAGCTCGGGCGCGGCGGCATTCGCGAGATCGAGTTCTTCGTGCAGACGCAGCAGCTGATCGCGGGCGGGCGGCACCCCGAATTGCGGGATCGCGAGACGCTCACCATGCTCGACGATCTCGCCAAGGGTGGCTGGATCGGCAAGGACGCCGCGCGCGACCTTGCCGAAGCCTATCGCTTCCTGCGCGTCACCGAGCACCGCCTGCAGATGGTCGCCGACGAGCAGACCCACACGCTGCCGGCCGAGCGCGACGGCGTCGAGCGTTTCGCGCGATTTCTTGGATTTGCGGATCGTGACGCCTTTGCGGGCGCTCTCCTCGAGCACATGCGCAAAGTGCAGCGCCAATACGCGCGGCTTTTCGAGGACGCTCCCAAGGCCGACGCCTCGCGCCGCGCGCTCAGCTTTCCCCCCGACAAGGACGACACCGCGACGCTCGACAAGCTCGCCGCGATGGGATTCCACCGTCCGCTCGAAGTTTCGGTCGCGGTGCGCCGCTGGCTGTCGGGCGAATACCGCGCGCTGAAGAGCGAGTTCGCGCGCTCGCACCTCGCCGACCTGGTGCCGGTGCTGATCGACCATCTGGCGCGGGCGGAAAATCCCGACCGCGCGCTGGTCGCGCTGGATCGCTTCCTCGGCGGGCTGCACGGCGGCGCGCGGCTGCTGTCGCTGCTGCGGCGCAATCCGGACCTGACCGCGCTGCTCGCGCTCGTGCTCGGCACCGCGCCGCGGCTTGCCGATATTCTTGCGGTGCACCCGCAGGTGATGGACGCTCTGATCGAGCCGTCGTTCTTCGGCGCGCTCCCGGACGCCGACAAGATCGCCGCCGAACTGTCGCGCACGATGACGCAGGCGCGCACCTACGAGGATCTGCTCGATCGGGCGCGCGCCTTCGGGCAGGAGCAGATGTTCCTGATCGGCGCGCGCATCCTCTCCGGCACGGTCTCGGCCGAGCAGGCGGGCGAGGCTTTCGCGCGGCTCGCCGACGTGCTGGTCCGCGCTGTGCACCAGGCGGTCGAGGCGAATTTCGTCGCCGCGCACGGGCGGCTCGCCGGCCAGCAATGCGCGATCCTTGCGCTCGGCAAGCTCGGCGGGCGCGAGATGACGGCGTCGTCCGATCTCGATCTGATCATCGTCTACGATTTCGACGAGAGCGAGCCGCAGTCCGGCGGTGCCCGCCCGCTCTACGGCACGCAGTATTTCGCGCGCATGACGCAGCGCCTGGTCAGCGCGCTGTCGGCACAGACGAACTACGGCGCGCTCTACAATGTCGACATGCGGCTGCGCCCCTCGGGACGCTCCGGACCGGTCGCCACCATGCTCGGCTCGTTCGAGAGCTATCAGGAGAACGAGGCCTGGACCTGGGAGCACCTCGCTCTGACGCGCGCGCGCGTGGTGTCCGGCCCGCCGGCGTTCAGCGCGCGGGTCGAGAAGGTGATCCGTGACGTGCT
>DATEKY010000704.1:0-9429 GCA_035277225.1 Xanthobacteraceae bacterium | reverse complement strand
CCTGGATGGTGCAGCGCTCCGCAAGGCCGGCCGCCACAACGTTCTTCGCCAGATAGCGCGCCGCATAGGCGGCCGAACGGTCGACCTTGGTTGGGTCCTTGCCGGAGAACGCGCCGCCGCCGTGCGGCGCATAGCCGCCGTAGGTGTCGACGATGATCTTGCGGCCGGTGAGGCCGCAGTCGCCGTCCGGCCCGCCGACCACGAAGTTGCCGGTCGGGTTGACGAGGAAGTCGGACGCCTTCTCCGGCATCCAGCCCTTCGGCAGCGAGGACTCGACCGCGCTCTCGATCAGGTCGCGCACCATGCCGGGCGTGTACTTCTTGCCGTTGCGGTTCTGCGCGTTGTGCTGCGTCGAGACGACCACCTTGGTGCAGCCGACCGCCTTGCCGTCGATGTAGCGGACCGTGACCTGGCTCTTGGCGTCGGGCTGCAGGTCGAACAGCTTGCCGGAACGGCGCTGCTCGGACAGCGTGCGCAGGATCTTGTGCGCGAAGAAGATCGGGGCCGGCATGTACGAGCCCTTCTCGTAGACCTCGCTCTCGGTGCAGGCGAAGCCGAACATCATGCCCTGGTCGCCGGCACCTTCTTCCTCGCCGCCCTTCTTCTTCTTGGCGTTGACGCCCATCGCGATGTCGGGCGACTGGCCGTGAAGGAGCACCTCGACGTCGGCGCCGTGCCATGAGAAGCCGTCCTGGTCGTAGCCGATGTCCTTCACGACACCGCGCGCGATCTCGGTCAGCATTTCGCGGTTCATCACGGTCGAGCCGTTGAACCTCTTCAGCAGCGGCTCCTGGCCGCGGCACTCGCCGGCGATGACGATCTTGTTGGTCGTGGTCAGCGTCTCGCAGCCGAGACGCGTATTGGTCTGGCTGTCGTCCTCGATGCCGAGCTTGATGTCGTTCGCCAGGAACGCGTCGAGGATCGCATCCGAGATCTGGTCGCACACCTTGTCGGGATGGCCTTCAGACACGGACTCGCTGGTGAACAGGTAATTCTTGCGGGACACTCTTGTCTCCTCGGGAAGGCCGTTGCCGTGGCCAGATTGGGCGCGAATTTCCCGCGCGTATGGCGCGCGTCTTGGCGGCGGCGTTGTTGCAGCGTCGGCACGTCCGGTCAAGATGTGGGCTGCGGTGGGTTACCGCCCCGGCGGTGGTCAGGCAGGCCGCCCGCCCGCCATTTCCTCGACCAGATCGACGATGCGGCGGCGCAATTTGCTGTTCTCGATGCGCATAAAGGCCTTCGCCAGCGCCAGCCCGTCGCTGGTCGACAGCAGGCTGGTGGAATAATCCGGAGTGTCGGCCTCGGCAAAGCCGGCGCCCGCACCCGGGGACGCCGGCACGCCCTCGAAGAAAAACGATATCGGGGCCTGCAGGATCAGCGAGATCTGCTGCAGCCGGCTCGCGCCGATCCGGTTCGCGCCCTTTTCGTATTTCTGGATCTGCTGAAACGTCAGCCCGAGCGCATCGCCGAGTTTTTCCTGGCTCATGCCGAGCATCAGGCGCCGCATGCGCACGCGGCTACCCACATACTGGTCGACCGGGTTCGGCGCTTTCTTCGCCATGCGCTTCTCCTGAGGGAACTCTACGACAGCATGCCGCGCATGCTGCACAAGAAAAAATTTCAGGATCGGTCAGGCGGGTCTCTGGGTCCGACGTTCCCGCCTTAGCACAGGAAGCTGCACGGTACTATCTTACGGAAGCTAATTGACAGCCGGCGCGTGTGGTTATGCGCTCCTGCGGCGCAGCCGACGCCACAGCACGACGGCCAGGACCGCCAGTATCACCACACCGGCCGGCCCGTCGCGCAAGCGGGCGTAGACCGTCGGCCCGATCGCGCGCGGCAGCGGCGCGTCGAGCACGCCTTCTTCGCCGAGACCGAGCTCGCGCACCGTGCGGCCGACCGGGTCGATCACCGCCGACACGCCGGTGTTGGCGGCACGCACCAGCGGCAGCCCTTCCTCGATCGCGCGAACGCGCGACTGCTGCAGATGCTGGTAGGGCCCGGTGCTGCGGCCGAACCAGCCGTCATTGGTGAGGTTGAGCATCCAGCCCGGCCGCTCGCTGCCGAGCACGGCCTCGCCGGGAAAGACGATCTCGTAGCAGATCAGCGGCAGGAACGGCGGCGCGCGCGGCACGGTCATCGGCTTGCGCGTCGTCCCGGGAAGGTAGCCGCCGCGTACCTTGGTGAGCTGCATCAGCCCCAGGCTTTCGAGGAAGTCCTGGAACGGCAGGTATTCGCCGAACGGGACGAGATGCAGCTTGTCGTAAATGCCGAGGATCGTGCCGTCGTGGTCGATTGCGTAGATCGAATTATAGGCGCGCAGCACGCCGGGCGTCGGCGCCGTGCCGACCGGGCGCGCCGCTCCGACGATCAGCACCACACCCGGCGGCAGCAGGTCGGCGATCTGCGCCATCGCGTCGGGCTCGCGCGCGAGAAAGAACGGAAACGCCGACTCGGGCCAGATCAGGTGCGTGACGTCGCGCACGCCGGACGATCCCGGGCCGGTGGCGCGATCGGAGAGCGCGAGGTAGCGCGCCATCACCTCCTGCCGCGCCGAATAATTGAACTTCGCATCCTGCGGCAGGTTCGGCTGCATGATGCGCAGCTTGACGCCTGCGACGAACTCGGTCGGCGTCCGAGCAAGCCGCGCCGCGCCATAGGCGGCGAACGCACCGAGGATCACGAGCGGAACGAGCACGACGCGCCATGGGCGCGGCGTGTCGCGGCGATCATCGGCGAGAACCGCCGGGCTTGCGAACAGCCAGACCGCGAGGAACGTCAGGCCCCACAGGCCGACCAGAGAGGCGGCCTGCGCCAGTACCAGAGGGCCGGTGAGCGCATAGCCGAACGCGTTCCAGGGAAACCCTGAGAACAAATGGCCGCGCAGCCATTCGGCCGCCGTGATCGTGACCGCGAGCGCGAGAATGCGCCACGGTCCGCGCATCCACAGCGCACGCGCAAGACCAAACGCGAACGCCATGTAGCAGGCAAGGAACGCCGGCAGGCCGAGGACCGCGAACGGCAGCAGCCAGGCGAAGGTCTTCGCATCGACCAGGAACGCATGCCCGATCCAGTAGAGGCCGGCGGTGTAGTAGCCGAGCCCGAAGAACCAGCCGGCGACCGCCGCGCCGATCACGCCACCGAGCCGGCCGGCCGAGGCGCCCTCGATCAGCCAGACCGCGACCGGGAAGGTGAGAAACAGCACCGGCCAGGCGTTGACCGGCGCAAGCGCCAGCACCGAGACGGCGCCGGCGATGAACGCGATCGCGGCCCGGCGCCAGCCCCAGGAGAGCATCACCGCATGCGAGGCGCGCGCGACCTGCGCGACGAATATGCTCACGGCGTTCCCTTGTCGGGCGCCGAAGGAGACGCCGGTCCGTCAGGGCGCGGCGGGCGGACGGTTCGCCGACCGGGACGACCGTTGCGGCGCGTGATGCGCACGCGCTTCAGCCGCCGCGGATCGGCGTCGAGCACCTCGATCTCGAAATCGCCCGGACCCGGCACCACCTCGCCGCGGGTGGGAAGCCGGCCGACCCGGGTCATGATGTAGCCGGCGAGCGTATCGACCTCGGCGGCCTCTTCCTTGACGTCGAATTCCGCCCCGACCGCCGCGACGACTTCTTCCAGCGGCGCGCGCGCGTCGGCGAGGAACGAGCCGTCCGCCTGCCGCACGATCGACGGCACGTCGTCCTCGTCGTGTTCGTCCTCGATATCGCCGACGATCTGCTCGACCACGTCCTCGATCGACACGATGCCGTCGGTGCCGCCGTATTCGTCGATCACCAGCGCCAGATGGATGCGCGTCGCCTGCATCTTGGCGAGCAGGTCGATCGCCGGCATCGAGGGTGGCACGAACAGGATCGGACGGATAATCTTCGCGGCCGCAAGCGCCACCGACAGGTCGACCACCTTCAGATCGAGCCCGGCGGTGAGCGGCTTCTTGCGCCGGGTGACCTTGGCGGCGCTGACGGTCGCACGCTGCGCCATGTAGGCGATCACGTCACGGATGTGCACCATGCCGACCGGATCGTCGAGCGTCTCATTGAAGACGACGAGGCGCGAATGGCCGGCCCCTTCGAACACCTTGATCAGCTCGCCGAGGGAAATGTCCTGCTGCACCGAGATGATATCGGCGCGCGGCACCATCACGTCGTCGACCCGGCGCCCGCGCAGCGCCAGGATGTTGGTGAGCATGGTGCGCTCTTGCGGCGAGAAGCCGCCTTCATCGTGCGCGGTGCCTTCGAGCACCGTCTGCAGATCGGCGCGCGCGGAGGTCTTCCAGCCGAACACGGCGCGCAGCACGCGCGAGAGCCAGGTCTCGCCCGGCTCGCGTTCGGGCGATGGCGGCGCCGGCTGCGGCACCAGCACCGGCAGATTGACGCGCTCCAGCGGAGCCGAAGCGCTGATCGAATCGCTGCGACTCGATTCGTTACGGCTTGAATCGTTACGACTTGGCGCGTCGGGCATGCGTGTCAGACCCCGGCCGTTGCGCGCGAAATCGCGTAGGGGTCGGGCACGCCGAGGCGCGCCAAGATGACGCGCTCGAGCTGCTCCATCGTCTCGGCGTCGCCGTCCTTCTCGTGGTCGTAGCCCATCAGGTGGAGGAAGCCGTGCACGGCGAGATGCGAGAGATGGTGGGCGAACGGCTTGCCGTCCGTGTCGGCTTCGCGCGCCGTCGTTTCATAGGCGATCGCGATATCGCCGAGCGATTTCAGCGTCGCGTCGCCGGGCATGTCGGCCGGCGGGAACGACAGCACGTTGGTCGGCTTGTCGATGCCGCGCCATTGCGCATTGAGGCGCCGGACCGCGGCGTCGTCGGTCAGCAGCACGGCGAGCGCGCGGTTCCTGAAATCCGCGCCGAGCGCAGCCGCCGCCTCGGCGATGGCGCGGCGCACGGCGTCGTCCGCCGCATCGTTCCACTGCGCGGACTCGACCACGATGTCGATCGCCGGAACGCGGATATCGCCGGCAGGGCTCACTTCAGCGCCTCACGCTTCTTCGCCGCCGCCGCGTCATCGTAGGCGCGCACGATGCGCGCTACCAGCTCGTGGCGCACCACGTCTTCCGCCGTGAAGGTGACGTGGCCGATGCCCTCGACGTCGGCAAGCAGGCGGATCGCCTCGGACAGGCCCGAGGTCTGTCCCGGCGGCAGATCGGTCTGGCTCGGATCGCCGGTCACGATCATGCGGCCGTTCTCGCCGAGCCGTGTGAGAAACATCTTCATCTGCATCGAGGTCGTGTTCTGCGCCTCGTCGAGGATCACCACCGCGTTCGACAACGTACGGCCGCGCATGAAGGCGAGCGGCGCGATCTCGATCTCGCCGCCCTGCATCGCGCGCTCGACGATGCGCGCGTCCATCAGGTCGAACAGCGCGTCGTAGATCGGGCGCAGATAGGGATCGACCTTCTCGCGCATGTCGCCGGGCAGGAAGCCGAGCCGCTCGCCGGCCTCGACCGCAGGGCGCGACAGGATGATGCGATCGACCTCCTTGCGCTCGAACAGGGCGACCGCGTAGGCGACCGCGAGCCAGGTCTTGCCGGTGCCGGCCGGGCCGACGCCAAACACGAGCTCGTGGCGTTTCAGCGCGCGGATGTAGGCATCCTGTCCGGCGGTGCGCGCACGCACCGGACGCTTGCGCAGGTTGATCTCCTCGAAAGCCGGACGCGAGGCGGTCGGATCGAAGTCGAACAGCGACCCTTGCGCGATGGCCAGACGAATGGCGCCTTCGACGTCGCCCTGCGAGAGATCCTGGCCGCGCTTCACCTGATCGTAGAGGCTTTCGAGCACGCGCTTGGCGCGTTCGCAGCCGTCGCGCGATCCTTCGAGCGTCACCTGGTTGCCGCGCGAGGTCGCCACGACGCCGAGGCGGCGCTCGATGAGCGCGAGGTTCTGCCCGTACTGGCCGAACAGCGTCGAGGCGCGGCGATTGTCGTCGAAGGTGAGCACGGTTTCGGCGGTCGCGGTGTCGCTCGCCTCGCCGGCGGCAGGAACGAGCGAGTCAGTCGGCAGGTTGCGCAATTCGGTCAGGCTCCAAGTGCGGCAAATGACTGGGCGACGCGGGATTCTGCCTCGATTCGCGGCGTGTCCGCGAGCACGCCGAACAGGCTATTCGCGATGGTTCCGGTGATCGTGACGGAGACGATGCGGCCGATCAGGTCCTGCGGCGCCATCACCTGCACCGGCTGGAGATAGGGCGAGCGGCCGGTGAGCTGGCCGGGATCGCGCCCGGGCTTTTCCATCAGCACGTCGAAATCGCATCCGACGCAGCGCGCGTTGAACGCGGCCTGATGCCGTCTGATCGCGGCCTGCAGGCGCGTGAGGCGCTCGGATTTTACCGTTTCGGGAATCTGTCCGGACATCGTCGCGCCGGGCGTGCCCGGGCGCTGCGAATACTTGAACGAGTAGCTGTCCGAGTAGCCGACCTCGTCGATGAGGCGCAGCGTATCGCCCAAATCCTCTTCGGTTTCGCCCGGGAAGCCGACGATAAAATCCGAGGTGAGCGAGAGATCCGGCCGCGCAGCACGCAGGCGATCGATCGTGCGCAGATAGTCGGCCCGGGTATGGCGGCGGTTCATCGCCGCGAGAATGCGGTCGGAGCCGGACTGCACCGGCAGATGAAGCTGCGGGCTGAGCTGCGGCAGGTCGCGATGCGCCGCGATCAGATCGTCGTCGACGTCGCAGGGATGGCTGGTGCTGTAGCGCAGCCGCGCGATGCCGGGGATCTCGGCAACGCGCCGCAACAAGCGCCCGAGCGACCAGACGCCGGTCGGCCCTTCGCCGTGGTAGGCATTGACGTTCTGTCCGATCAGCGTGATCTCGCGCACACCGGCGTCCGCGAGGTTTCGCACCTCATCGAGGATTTTGTCGACCGGGCGCGAGACTTCGACCCCACGCGTGTACGGCACCACGCAGAAGGTGCAGAACTTGTCGCAGCCTTCCTGCACGGTCACGAACGCCGTCACGCCGCGCGCGCGCGTCGCAGCCTTGCTCGGCGCCGGCAAGAAACCGAACTTGTCCTCGACAGGAAATTCGGTCTCCACGGCACGCACGTCGCGCGCGAGCAGTTCCGGCAGGCGATGGTAGCTCTGCGGCCCGACCACCAGATCGACCACCGGCGCGCGGCGGATGATCTCCACGCCTTCGGCCTGCGCCACACAGCCCGCGACCGCGACCGTGAGGCGGCGGCCATCGCGCGCGGCCTCCTGCTTCAGCACGCGCATGCGGCCGAGTTCCGAGTAGACCTTTTCGGCCGCCTTCTCGCGGATATGGCAGGTGTTGAGGATGACGAGATCGGCATCTTCCGCGGCGCCGGTCTCGACGTAGCCTTCGGGCGCCAGCAGGTCCGCCATACGATGGGAATCGTAGACATTCATCTGGCAGCCGTAGGATTTGACGAAAAGCTTGCGCCTGTCCTTCATCCGACCCGTGCGGGCGAGGGGTCTCCCCTCACCTAACCCATTCCATTATTTCACAAAATTGTCATGACCGGTCCGGCCGGCACGGCCCCTATCTAGCGCCTTTCGGGGCAAATTGAAACGGCTGCGGCCTATTGACCTGCGGCGGGCCGGACCGGCGGCTTTCCGCGCAACGCCGCAACGGTGTGGCGGCGGATCGCGCCCTCGAGGTCGCGTGCGAGCGCCTTGCGGTCGGTTTCGCCGCTATAGGCGACCGGCTCCCCCCAGGTGACCGTGACATCGACCGCGCCGCTGCGCGCGATTGCGCCGATGTGCGGGAAGAGCTTCATCTTGCCGTAGCATGCAACGCGCGGCCGCAGGTGACGGCCGAGCGGGATGCCCTGCTGGGCCACGTAGGCGATCGAGAGCGGCTGGACCCAAATCTGCGGCACATCGCCCGCCGCCACGATCGCATCGCGCGCGGCGCCGATCAGCGCGGTACGGAACGGCGCCACGCGATTGCCGTCTCCCGTCGTGCCCTCGCCGAACAGCAGCACCGGATCGCCTTCGGCAAGACGCTGCGCGATTGCGGCGTTCACCGCGCCGGTCTTGGCGCGTCGGTCGCGCTCGACGAACACGGTGCGCTGAAGCTTCGCCAGCACCCCGAACAGTGGCCACGTCGCGATCTCGCTCTTCGCCACGAACACCACCGGCGCCTGCGCGGTGATGATCGAGATGTCGAGCCAGGAGGAATGGTTGGCGACGATCAGCAGCGGCCGCCGGTCCATCGGCGCGCCGGTGACGCGCACGCGAATGCCGAGCAGGCGGCAGACGAATCGGTGATAGAAGACCGGGATGCGCCGCCGCAGCGGGCTTTTCAGCGCGACCGCGAGCCACTGCAGCGGCATCAGCGGCAGCGTCACCAGCGCAAACGCCACGACGACGACGATCAGCCGCATCAGCGTTTGGACTTCTCGTCGTCGAGCGGCACCGCGTACAGCTCGAGGCGATGGTCGACCAGCCGGTAGCCGAGCTTGCGCGCCACCTCGCGCTGCAGCCGCTCGATCTCCTCGGACTGGAACTCGATCACCTCGCCGCTGCGCAGGTTGATCAGGTGATCGTGATGCGCCTCGGGGATCTGCTCGTAGCGCGCGCGGCCTTCGCGGAAATCATGGCGCGAGATGATGCCGGCGTCCTCGAACAGCTTCACCGTGCGATAGACCGTCGAGATGGAGATATGCTGATCGACCTCGGCGCAGCGGCGATAGAGCTCCTCGACGTCCGGATGGTCGGCGGAATCCGCGAGCACGCGCGCGATGATGCGGCGCTGCTCGGTCATGCGCATGCCCTTGGCGATGCACTGCGCTTCGATGAAATTCGGTCTGGTGTCGGTCACGACAAAACTACCCGTCGGTCGCGGCCCGGTATTACACAAGGTCCCGCCGCAAGACCAGCGCGGCCGACGCTTTGCCGCGGCCCTGCGCGTAATAGCCCGGACGGCGCCCGACCTCCGAAAAACCCGCGCGCGCGTAAAGCTTGCGCGCCGGAACGTTGTCCTCGTCCACCTCGAGGAACACGGCGCGCAAACCGAAGCCTGCGAGGCGGCGCAGATGCAGGTCGAGCAATTTTCGCGACAGGCCGCGTCCGCGCCAGGCGTGGGCAACCGCGACGGAGAGAATTTCCGCTTCGTCAGCTGCGCTGCGCGACACGATGAAGCCGACCGGCTTGCCTCCGCTCGCAGCACGATCCGCCACGACGCTGCGGTCGGTCAGAAGCTGCTCGAACTCCTGCTCGCTCCAGCCGCGATTGAACGAGGCGACGTGAATAGCCGCGAGCGCGGCCGCGTCGCGCGGATGCGCCGGGGCGAGCACCGGTTCGGCGCGGCCGAACAGGCGGGCGAAAAACGCCTTCATCGCCGCGGCAGCCGCCCGGCATCCTGCGGGCGCGCGTCAGGTCGGCGCAGATAGAGCGGCTTCGGCGCGGCGCCTTCTTCGCGCGCCGCGGCGCCGAGGCGCGCGACCCAGCCGATGTCGG
>DATEKY010000703.1:0-5425 GCA_035277225.1 Xanthobacteraceae bacterium | reverse complement strand
GTCTAGAAGTGTTCCCAGAGATCGGTCCGCCTGGCGAATTCCGCGGCCGGCATGTTGCCGACCAGACGGCCCGACTTCAGCACGACCACGCGATCGGCGACTGAAAGAGTCGCCGGAATATTCTGCTCCACGATGATCACGGCCGAGCCGAGGCGCGCGTTTATGTCCGCCACCACCGACATCACGTTGCGCACGATGACCGGCGCAAGACCGGTCGCCGGCTCGTCGAGCAGGAGAATTCGCGGCTCCGTCATCAGCGCCATGCCGAGCGCGAGCATCTGCTGCTGACCGCCGCTCAGCGAGCCCGCCACCTGGCTGCGCCGCTCCTGCAGCAGCGGAAAGAGCTTGTAGACTTCCTTCGCGAAGGCACCGCCGGTGAGCAGGCCGGAAATCCTCAGATTCTGCTCGACGCTCAGCTCGCGGAAAACGTTGTGCCCTTGCGGCACGAAGCCAATCCCGCGACGCGCGTTCTGATGCACCTTGTCACGCAGGATCGGGGCGCCATCGAACACGATCGAGCCGGTGAAATCCGCATGCTGGCCGAGCACGCATTTCAAGAGCGTGGTCTTGCCCGCACCATTGTGGCCGAAGATCGCGAGCTTCTCGCCGCGCGCAACGCTCAGCGAGATGCCCTGCAGGACCTTGAGCGTGCCGTAGGAGGCGTCGACATTGGCGAATTCGAGCATGCTCATGACCCGAAATAGAGTTCGGCCAGCGTGGAGCTGGCGAGCAGGTCGGCCACGCTGCCGCGCTCGATAATGCGCCCGTTCGCCATGAAGATCGCCGTGGTGCAAAGGTCCTTCACGAACGAGACATTGTGCTCGACCACGCAGACCGCCCGGCCGCCGGCGGCTTCCTGACGGACCACGGTCTTCATCGTTTCGTAGGCCTCGCCCTCGACGCCGGCCATCGGTTCGTCCAGCAGCAGGCAATCGCCGTCGTTCATCAGCGCGCGCGCGAGGCCGACCAGCTTCTGCTGGCCGAACGGAAGATCGGTCACCGGGCGATTGGCAAGCGCCGCGAGGCTCATGCGCGTCAGGATGGCGTGCGCACGCGCGCGCATCTCGTCCTCGTGGCGGCGCACCGCGCCCGGCGCGAACAGGACCTGCAGCACGCTCTCGCCCGGATAGGAGCGCGGCGCGACGAGGAGATTGTCGAGCACCGACATGGACGAGAACAGCCGCATGTTCTGCCATGTCCGGGCGACGCCCATGCGCGCGCGGCGAAACAGCCTCACGTTCCTGATCGCCTCGCCATTGAGCAGGATCGTGCCGGCGTCGGGCGTGACGACGCCGGAGATGAGATTGAACAGCGTGGTCTTGCCGGCGCCGTTCGGGCCGATCAGGCCGAGGATCTCGCCCCGGTTCATGGTCAGCTCGATATCGTCCGCGACGACGATGCCGCCGAAGCGCTTCGACAGTCCCTTGATCTGGACGACCGCGCTCAAAGCTGGGTCCTCGGCGCCGACACGATGCCTTGCGGCCGCGCAAACATGAAGATCAGCACGAGCAGCGTGTAGAGCACGCCCTGCAGGCCGCCCGCCACGTTCGGCGGCATCTGAATGAACGTGATCGCCTGCGGCAGCGCCAGCAGCAGGACGGCTCCGACCACCGGTCCCCACGTGGTCGAGATGCCGCCGACCACCACCATGGTGAGGATCAGCGCCGACTGCAGAATCTCGAACTGCTCGGGGCTGACGTATTGATAGAAGAACGCGTAGATGCCGCCGGCAATGCCCGCCATGCCGCAGCCGAGCGCGAAGATGACGATCTTGATGCGGGTCGCGTTGCGCCCGAGCGCCGTGAAGGCAAGCTCGTCATCGCGCATTGCGGTGATCGCCCGCCCGTAGGGCCCGCGCATCAGCCAGCGGATCAGCAGGACCGTGGCCGCCGCGAGGACGACCGAGATCGCCGCGAAGGCGGGCGAGCGTATCGCGCCCGTGATGGTGCTCGGAATGTTGGTCAGGCCGCCGGGCCCGCCGGTGATCTCGAGATTCTTGATGATCTGGAGCAGGCCGAGCTGGAAGCCGATGCTGGTGATCAGAAGATAGTCACCCGAGACACGCAGCGACGGCAGCGAGATCGCGGCCGACGCAACGATCGCGACAGCTCCGCCGAGCAGCACGGCCGGTACCGCAGACAGGCCGAAATGGATCGCCGAGAGCGCCGCGACGTAGGCGCCGATCGCGAAGAAAATGGGATGCGCGACCGACACCAGCCCGCCGTAGCCGATGATCAGATTGAAGCTCGAACTCAGCATCACATAGAGGCTGCAGAGAACCAGGATCGAGAGCAGATACTCCATGGCTCCTCACGCGGCCGGCTTGAAGGCTTTGCGCAGCCAGAGCGGCAGGCGGAAGCCGAGCGGAAAGAAGATGATGGTGACGAAGAGGAAGGCGTAAAGGACCAGCGTCTGCCACTGCGAGGAGATGACCAGCACGCTGAAGCTCTGGATCAGGCCGAGCGCCACGGCGGCAATGCCGGCGGCGAAGATGCGCCCCATGCCGCCGAGCAGGGTCGCGATCACGGCGACCAGCAGCAACTCGAGCGGCGTCGTCGGGAACACGCCCGAGCGCGAGCCGAACAGATACATGCCGGCGCACGAGATGATCGCCACAATGATCATGGTGACGAGATAGGCGCGCTTCGCGCTGATGCCGTACAGCTCGGCAAGGGCAGCGTTCTCCGCCACCGCGAGCATGAACTGGCCGTCCTGATGAAAACGCAGGAAGGCCCAGAGCGCGGCCACGCAAGCGAGCGTGGTCCCGACCGCGATCAGGTCCCAGTTGCTGACCGCGATATTCATCACGATATGAACCTTGGACAGGATCGAGGGGAACAGCGTCTGCGGCTCGGTGCCGAAGATCATCATCAGCAGATACGCGACGAACTCGGCGACGATCAGCGTGAAGATGAAGAAGGTGAGATTGCCGGAGCGGCGCGCCCGCAGGGTGCGCAGGCCGAAGACCTCGAGCGCGACCGCGGCGATCACCGTGACGGCGACGCCGAACGCAATGCCCAGCGGCAGCGGCAGCGCGAGACGGTTGAGCGCAAAGAACATCGCATAGAAGGCCAACGCCATCAGGCCGGCCTGCGCGAAGTTCCAGAGCTGCATCACCTTGAGGGCGAGCGAGAAGGCGATCGTGAACAGCACGTAATAGGAAGAGATCGCGATGCCGGTCCAGGCGATCTGAAGCAGAATGATCGGATCGAGCATGGCCAACACCGCCGTACGCGTTGCCGCGCCCTCGCCCGTTCAGGAGCGAGGGCGCGACAATCCGAAGGTTCGGATCAGATTAGTCGACCTTGTCGAGGAGGACGAACTGCCCCTTCTCCACGGTCATCAGATAAACCGGCTTCTTGATGGTATGACCTTCGATCACGAGCTTGCCGGTCAGCGGCAGGTCGAACTCGCGGACTTCGGTCAGGGCCTTGCGCAGGTTTTCGCCGGTGACCGGAAGGCCCTTCTTGTCGACCCACTCGAACAGCTTCGACACCAGCACGACCGAGTCATAGGTGTACTGCGTATAGGGCGCGCCGTTCGGGATGCGGCCCTCGCTGTCCTGCCAGCGCTTGTAGAACGCCGCGACCTTCGGATCGTCGACAGCGCGAGGGGCCAGCGAGGTTGCAATCAGGCCTTCGGCGGCGGCGCCGAGCTGCTCGATGATCTTCGGATTGTACGCGACGGCGTAGCTGGAGACGCGCTGGTTCAGGCCGAGCTGGCGCATCTGCGCGATCACCTGCGGCAGATCGGAGACGAGGCCCTGGATGTGGACCATGTCGGCGCCCGAGGTGCGCAGCTTCAGGAGCAGACCGGTATAGTCGGTCGCCTTCGGATCGTAGCCTTCGAACAGGACGACCTGACCGCCGGCCTTGGTAAAGACATCGCGGTAAACGCGCGCGCCGGCCGTGCCGCTCTCGTTGTTGATGTAGAGCACGGCCGCCTTGCGCTTGCCGAGCTTGTCGTAGGTGTATTTGGCGAGCGCCGCGATGTCGACGTCGGCGAGCGGAAACGCCGTGTAGACGTATTCGCCGAGCGTCGCGATCTCGGGCGAGTTGGCGCCCGCGTTGATCGCCAGCACCTTCTCGCGGTTCGCGATCGGCGCGGTCGCCTTCACGACGGCGCTCCACGAGATCAGGAACATCGGCACTTTGTCGACACCGATGAAACGATTGACCGCATTGATGCCGAGCTGCGGGTCGGCCTGCGTGTCGACGAGGATCATCTCGAGCTTGCGGCCGTTGATGCCGCCGGCCTTGTTGATGTCCTCAACGGCCCATTGCTGGGCCTTCACCTGATCGCCGCCGAACAGCGCCTGCGTGCCGCTTGTCGGCATGCCGTTGCCGAAGCGGAACGGCGCCTTGTCCTGCGCTTGAATCGGTCCAGCCGTCAGGCCCATCAGCGCGCAAGCCATCAGACCGCCGCGCAGCACACTCCAGCCGTTCATCGTCATTCCTCCCTGCTCTCTCTTCTCTCTATTCTCTATTGTCTTGCGAGGGCGTGAGTTTGCTTTCTATAGAAAGGAAGCAATTCCAATATTCAAACAATGCAAGGCATGTCAAGCGAACGCGGGTTCCGCGCATTCGCGCACGCCATTGCTTGGATTGATGAATTCGCATTTTTGCCGCCGCGATACGTCGCCGCATGACGTGTGGCTGTATTCTCGCGACGAAATGCCTAGCCGGCGCTAGGTAATGTCACGGCGTCCGGGTCGAGATGATCGTAGACGTTGCGGTAGCGCTCCGGCTCGGCGGCGACGAGTTCGGACAGGCGTGCGACGATCGACAGACAAGTGTCGAGGCTCGCCGGTGCGATCTTGCCCTCGACGGTGAGCGTGCCGAGTGAAACGTCGTCGCGTGCGAGGATCGGGAGCGAGAGCTCATTTCTGCCGCCGTCATCGATGCCCGCGTAGCGACGCTCGCGCGTGAGCTTGAGTTCGGTTTCCAGGCGCGCTCGTTCTGCCGGCGATGTCCGCGTCTCGAGCGCGTCGAGGAAGCGCCTTTGTTCGCTTTCGGCCCTGAACGCGAGCAAAGCCAAGCCCGCGGCATTTTTCTCGAGCGCCCAGGCTTCGCCCACGGGTCCGGTGCGGATCACTTCGTTCGTGCCCTTGATCAGCGCGATCCGCACGCCGTACCAGCCGATCGGAACGAACAGCGATACCGTCTCGCCGGTCACGGCGACGAGGCGGTGCATCGAGGGGATCGCGGCACTGCGGATCGTGAAGCGCGCGAAGAAGCTGTGCAGCAGCTTCCGGCTCATCTCGCCGAGCACGAACTTGGTCGATGATTGATAGCGGACGATGTAGTTTGCGCGTTCGAGCGTGCTCAGCCCGCGATGCGCCGTCGTCAGCGGCAGTCCGAGCCGCTGGCTGACATCGGTGGCGCCCAACGGCCGATGCTCCGCGCCGATCAGGCGAAGAATGTCG
>DATEKY010000702.1:0-7370 GCA_035277225.1 Xanthobacteraceae bacterium | reverse complement strand
GGGCGAAGAGAAGCCGATGCTCGCCGACATGACGCGGCGCTGGGTGAAGGCGAATTACGTCGAGGACAAGTCGATCACCGCGCCGCTCGCCGCGCGCATCTTCGATCCGCGCGCCTGGCGTCCGGACCGGCCGCTGCGCATCGTGATGATCGGCACGGATTTCGAGGTGCGCGTGTGGGAGACGCTGCTCGGCATCCCGATGGGCAAGTGCTCGACCTATTCGGACATCGCCAACAAGATCGGCCGGCCGAAGGCCTCGCGCGCCGTTGGAGCTGCGGTCGGCAAGAACCCGATCTCATTCGTGGTGCCGTGCCATCGCGTGCTCGGCCGCTCCGGCGACATCACCGGCTATCACTGGGGCCTGACACGCAAGCGCGCGATGCTGGGATGGGAAGCCGGGAAGGTGGGGGCGGCGTAGCTTCCTCTTGCTTATCCCTCCCCGCTTCGCGGGGAGGGTCGGCGAGCAAAGCGAGCCGGGGTGGGGCTCTTCCTCCGAGGCACAACCCCACCCGTCCGCGCGCTACGCGCGCGTCCACCCTCCCCCTTCGGGGGAGGGATTCAAAGCTTCTTCCAGAAAAACGTCGTGTCGCAGAATCCCCCGCCGGGCCACATCGCGTAGTCCGGCACCACGCCGACGCGCTGCCAGCCGGTGCGCACATAAAGCCGCTCGGCTTCGGCGCCTGCGGTATCGAGCACCAGCAAGGTGCGGCCGCGCGCTTTGGCTTCCTGCTCGGCACGCGCCATCAGCGCGGCGCCGAGACCGTGGTTGCGCGCCGCGCGATGCACCAGCAGCTTCCTGATGTCGCCGCGATGCGGCTGGTTCGGCGGCATGTCGAGCCCGAGCTGCACCGTACCGACGAAGCGGCCGTTCAGCTTCGCGGCGACCAGAACGGTCTCGCCGCGCGCGACCGACGCGATCACCCTCTCGAAGTACTTCTCCGCGTCGCCGCGGCTGTACGGCAGCATGAAGCTGACGCTGGCGCCGCCTTCGACGCAGTCGGCGAGGACATCGGCGAGGTCGCCGATCGCGGCTTTCGCCGCCGCGGCATCGAGAATGACGATGTCGGCCTTGCTCACGCCGCCAAATCGAGATGCGACGCGACGGTCGAGTCGGCGTTGAGGCGGTAGATGATCGGCACGCCGGTGGCGAGCTCGCGCTTCAGGATCTTCTCCGGCGTCAGGCGCTCCAGCACCATGATCAGCGCGCGCAGCGAATTGCCGTGCGCCGAGATCAGCGTGCGTTCGCCACGCAGCACGCGCGGCAAAATCTCCTGCACGAAATAGGGCAGCGCGCGCGCCACCGTGTCCTTGAGGCTCTCGCCGCCGGGCGGCGGCACGTCGTAGGAACGGCGCCAGATCAGCACCTGCTCCTCGCCCCATTTCGCTCGCGCGTCGTCCTTGTTCATCCCGACCAGGTCGCCGTAGTCGCGCTCGTTGAGCGCCTGGTCGCGCACGATCGGAACCTGCTGGCCCATTTCTTCCAGGATCAGATCGAGTGTGCGATTGGCGCGCTTGAGCGCCGACGTATAGGCGACGTCGAACTTGAGGCCTTGCGCCTTGAGCTTGCGGCCGGCCACGCGCGCCTCGTTCACCCCCTGCCCGGTCAGGTCGACGTCCTTCCAGCCGGTGAACAGGTTCTTCAGGTTCCACTCGCTCTGGCCGTGACGCACGAGCACGAGAAGCCGGTCATTCATGTCGCAATCCTATTTTATCCGCCGATAGACGACAGCGGTGCCGAACAGGAACACGGCTCCCGCCATGACGGCGCCGAACTGGTCGCCGCGGTCGCCGAACCTGAACGTCGCGACCAGCGCGACAAGCACAACAAGCGCCACCGCACCGGCCAACAGCCAGTCGATTCCGGATCTTTCGTCCACCTGAGTCCCCTATTTCTCGCGCATGATCTTGTCCGAAAACCGCTTCACACTTTTCGGGATCATGCACTATTCTTTCAGCCCCAACACATCGACCATCGAATAAAGCCCGGGCGCGCGGCCCTGGCACCACTTCGCCGCCTTCAGGGCGCCGCGCGCAAAGATCATGCGGTCGGTCGCCTTGTGCACGAGCTCGACGCGTTCATCGAGCCCGGCGAAGATCACGTGATGCTCGCCCGCGACCGTGCCGCCGCGCAGCACCGCAAAGCCGATGTCGCCCGCCTTGCGCGCGCCGGTGTGGCCGTCGCGCCCGCGCTCCGAACGCGTCTTGAGATCGATCTTGCGGCCCGCCGCCGCGGCCTCGCCGAGCAGCAGCGCGGTGCCCGAGGGCGCATCGACCTTCTTGTTGTGATGCATCTCGAGGATCTCGATGTCGAATTCCTCGTCGAGCGCCTGCGCGACCTTCCTGGTCATCACGGCGAGCAGATTGACGCCGAGGCTCATGTTGCCGGACTTCATGATCGCGGTTTTGGTCGCGGCCTCGGCGACCTTCGCGTCGTCCGCCGCCGACATGCCGGTGGTTCCGATGACGTGCGCGAGCTTCATCTCGGCGGCGAGCGCCGCGAGTTTCACCGTCGCAGCCGGAACCGTGAAGTCGATGATCGCGTCGGCGGCAAGCGTCAGCGGACGCACTTCGCTGGTCACCAGCACGCGGTTCGGCGGCAATCCGGCGAGCACGCCGGAATCCTGGCCGAGCAGCGGCGAGCCCTCGCCTTCGGTCGCGCCCGCAAGCAACAGGCCCGGCGTTTCGGTGATCGCCTTCACCACTGTGCGCCCCATGCGCCCGCCGGCGCCGGCCACGATCAGCCGCATGTCTGCCATGGAGAACTCCGCGTTTGTGCGCCGTATAGCGAAGCGAAGGCGGGATGTCAGCCCGGCTGCGGGCCGTCATAGCCCTCGACGATCACGACGTCGCCGGCCGAATGCGGCGCACGCAATTTGATCGCCGCCTGATATTCAGGCGAATTGTAGCAGGCGAGCGCGGTCGCATAGTCCTTGAACTCGAGCACGACGTTGCGCGAGCGGCACGCGCCCTCGGGATTTTCGAACTGCCCGCCGCGCACGAGGAACTTGGCGCCGTACTTGCCGAGCGGCAGCGCATTGGCGGCGACATAGGCCTTGTAGCCATCAGGATTGCTGACATCGATGTGCGCGATCCAGTAGGCCTTCGGCATGAAACTCTCCTCTTGCTCGGCCGTCATCATCCGCGAAAGCGGATGATCCAGTAAACACCACCGTTCATCGACCGCTCCGCCGGCGATTTACTGGATGCCCGCTTTCGCGGGCATGACGGATCGGGTTATTTCGCCGCTTGCGCGATCTCGGCGACGATCGACTGTGCGACCGCCTTCGGATCGGCGGCGCCGGTGATCGGACGACCGACCACCAGATAGTCGGCGCCCGCCGTGATCGCCTGCGCCGGCGTTGCGACGCGCTTCTGGTCGCCGTGGGCGCTGCCGACCGGGCGCACGCCGGGCGTGACGAACAGCATCTGGTTGCCGACGACGAGCCGCAGCGGCGAGGCTTCTTCCGGCGAGCACACCAGCCCGTCGATGCCGGCGTCCTGCGCCTGCTGCGCGCGGCGCGCAACCAGCGCCTCGACATTGGTGGCGTAGCCGGACTCGGCGAGATCGATGTCATCGTAGGAGGTGAGCACCGTGACGGCGAGCACTTTCAGGCCGGAGCCCTGGCGCGCCGCGACCGCGGCCTTCATGGTCTGCGGATAGGCGTGCACGGTCAGGAACGTCACGCCGATTTTCGCGACGCTCTCGACGCCCTTCGCGACCGTGTTCTCGATGTCATGCAGCTTCATGTCGAGAAAGACGCGCTTGCCGGCGCGGATCAGTCCGTCGACGAATGACAACCCGCCGGCGAAGGCGAGCTGATAACCGACCTTGTAGAACGTGGCGGCGTCGCCGAGCGTCGTGACCATGGCGTCGGCTTCGCGCACGGACGGCAGGTCGAGCGCGACGATCAGGCGGTCTTTCGGATCAAGTGGCAAACCGCTCTCCCGGTGTTGGGGTGGGATTGGGGATGCCGCAGGGAGAGGCGCAAGTCAATTTTGCCGGTAAACCCAGACCCGCGCCGGCGGCATGTTGCGCCAGATGCGCTCGGAGCCCTCGACCCTGACGCCGCTGAGCTTGGGGATCGGCGGCACCACCGCGTAAGTGAACTGCACGAACGGCGCATTCGGCTGCAGCAGCGCCAACGCGTCGCGCAACAGCCGCATCCGCATGCGCAGCGGCTTGGTCATCAGCGGCAGGCCGGACACGACCGCGGCCGCCTCATGGCGCGTCAGGCTGCCGAGCGCCTCGCGCAGCCGGTAGGCGTCGGCATGCACCACCGTCGCTTCGGGGAAGCGCTGCTGCAGCAGCTGGCAGAACGTCGGATTGAATTCAAGCAAGACGAGCCGCGCGGGATCGACGCCGTGGTCGATCAGCGCCTCGGTCACCGGACCGGTGCCGGGGCCGAGCTCGATCACCGGCCCGTCGCCGTCCGGATCGACATAGCGTGCCATCGCGCGGGCGAGCACCTTGCTCGACGGCGTGACGGCGCCCATCGACAGCGGCTTCTTGATCCAGGAGCCGATGAAGCGGACTTCGTCGTTGAGGCGGATGCCGTTCTTCTGCTCGAAGCGGCGCCAGCCGGTCTCGATGTTGCGGCCGATGCGCTGCTCGAACTGGCGGAACGGCCGCTCGACCTTCTCCTCGAAATGCTGCTCGATGAGGCGGACGCGCTTCTCGATGTTCTTCCCGACGATCTGTTCGAGCAGGCGGAACCGCCGCTCGAACTGCTCCAGGGTCTGCATGGGCATCGCAACGCGACCAGATTATTGCGGTTTTGTAACACTAACGCGTAACGGGAGCATGGGCGAGGGTCAAGACCGGGGACCGGCGGGGCGTCATGCGGAGCCTTGCCGGTTTCCGAAACCGTCAAGGAAGTCTTTGACTTTTGAGAAGAATCCGGCGGCCTCCGGCTGCGTCTCGTTGGACGAGTGCTTGTCGAACTCGGCCAGCAGCTCTTTTTGGCGCTTGTTGAGCTTCTGCGGGGTCTCGACCATCACTTGCACGTACATGTCGCCGCGGTCACGCGTGCGCAGCACCGGCATGCCCTTGCCGGCGAGACGGAACCGACGCCCGGGCTGGGTGCCCTCGGGAACCTTCACCTTGGTCTGCCCGCCGTCGATCGTCGGCACGTCGAAATTGCCGCCGAGCGCGGCCGCCACCATCGAGATCGGCACGCGGCAATGCAGGTCGGCGCCGTCGCGCTGGAAGAACTGGTGCGGGCTGAGCGAGAGGAAAATGTAGAGGTCGCCGTTCGGCCCACCGCGCACGCCGGCCTCGCCCTCGCCGCCGAGGCGGATGCGGGTGCCGTCCTCGACGCCGGGCGGCACGTTGACCGAGAGCGTGCGCTCGCGCGTCACGCGGCCCGAGCCGGAGCAGTTCGGACAGGGATTGTCGATCACCTGGCCGCGCCCCTGACAGCCGACGCAGGTGCGTTCCAGGGTGAAGAAGCCTTGGGTGTGGCGCACCTTGCCGGCGCCGCCGCAGGTCGGACAGGCCTTCGGCTTGGAACCGGCCTTGGCGCCCGCGCCCGAACAGGCATCGCACGTGACCGAGGTCGGGATGCGCACCTGCGCGGTCTTTCCGGCGAAAGCCTCTTCGAGCGTGATCTCCATGTTGTAGCGCAGATCCGCGCCGCGCTCTCGCCCGCCGCGCGAGCGCCGGCCGCCGCTGAACAGGTCTTCGAAGATGTCCGAGAAGGTCGAGGCGAAATCGGCGCCGAAGCCATGGGCCTGCCCGCCGCCGCCCTGCTCGAAGGCGGCATGACCGAAGCGGTCGTAGGCGGCGCGCTTCTGCTCGTCCTTGAGGACGTCGTAGGCCTCGTTGATCTCCTTGAACCGCGTCTCGCAGTCCTTGTTGCCGGGATTGCGATCGGGGTGCCACTTCATGGCGAGCTTGCGATAGGCGGACTTGAGCTCGCCATCCGTGGCGGTGCGCGTCACCTCGAGCAGTTCGTAGTAGTCGACTTTGGCCATGCGTCAGCGTCGCCCGTAGCAAACAGCCTCGTCCGGCGAAGGAACGAGGCTGTGTATCAGATCACAACGGCATCCCTCACCCTTCGAGACGGCCTGCGGCCTCCTCAGGATGAGGGACATTGGCGGCTCCGAGTTACGCCGACTTCTTCTTGTCGTCGGGCACTTCGGTGAACTCCGCGTCGACGACATCGTCCTTCGGCGCGGCGCCCGAGGCGGTGCCGCCGGGCGCACCCGGACCGCCGGGGCCGCCGGACTGATCCTTCTGCGCCTGCGCGTACATCGCCTCGCCGAGCTTCATCGAGGCCTGCGCCAGCGCGTTGGTCTTGGTCTTGATGTCCTCGGCGTCATTGCCCTTCACGGCTTCCTTCAGGGAAGCCATCGCATCCTCGATGGCGCGCCGCTCGGTCTCGCCGACCTTGGAGCCGTGCTCGGCGAGCGACTTCTCGGTCGAGTGGATCAGCGCCTCGGCGTGGTTCTTCGCCTCGACCTGCTCCTTGCGCTTCTTGTCTTCCTCGGCGTGCGCCTCGGCGTCCTTCACCATCTTCTCGATGTCGTTGTCGGACAAACCGCCCGAGGCCTGGATGCGGATCTGCTGCTCCTTGCCGGTGCCCTTGTCCTTGGCCGACACGTTGACGATGCCGTTGGCGTCGATGTCGAACGCGACCTCGACCTGCGGCACGCCGCGCGGCGCCGGCGGCAGGCCGACGAGATCGAACTGGCCGAGCATCTTGTTGTCGGCCGCCATCTCGCGCTCGCCCTGGAACACGCGGATCGTCACCGCGGTCTGGTTGTCCTCGGCGGTCGAGAACACCTGCGCCTTCTTGGTCGGGATCGTGGTGTTGCGGTCGATCAGCCGGGTGAACACGCCGCCGAGCGTCTCGATGCCGAGCGAGAGCGGGGTCACGTCGAGCAGCAGCACGTCCTTGACGTCGCCCTGCAGCACGCCGGCCTGCACCGCCGCGCCGATCGCCACCACCTCGTCGGGGTTGACGCCCTTGTGCGGCTCCTTGCCGAAGAACTGCTTCACGACGTCCTGCACCTTCGGCATGCGGGTCATGCCGCCGACCAGGACCACCTCGTTGATCTCGCCGGCCGAGAGGCCCGCGTCCTTGAGCGCCTTGCGGCACGGCTCGACGGTCTGCTGGATCAGGTCGTCCACCAGCGCCTCGAACTTCGCGCGCGTCAGCTTCAGGGTCAGATGCTTCGGACCGGAGGCGTCCGCCGTGATGAACGGCAGATTGATCTCGGTCTGCGTGGTGGACGAGAGCTCGATCTTCGCCTTCTCGGCGGCTTCCTTCAGCCGCTGCAGCGCGAGCTTGTCGCGGCGCAGGTCGATGCCCTGCTCCTTCTGGAATTCGTCGGCGAGGTAGTTCACCAGCCGCATGTCGAAGTCTTCG
>DATEKY010000701.1:0-2588 GCA_035277225.1 Xanthobacteraceae bacterium | reverse complement strand
TCTCGCTTCGTCATGCCCCGCGTAAGCGGGGCATCCAGTAGGCGCCGAAATCTATTGTCGCGCCTCCCCTACACCATCTGCGGCGATTACTGGATCGTCCGCCTTCGCGGACGATGACGCCGGAGAGGTCGTCCACAACATTATAGCGGCAATTCCGGCTCTTCGCGCGACGCGCGGCGCGCCGGTTCCTGCGCGTCCTGATGCGCGAAGGTCCAGTGCACGCGCGGCACGTCGCGGGCGCGGCCGTGGATCACGATCTGCACGGCGCGGCGCGGCCCGTCCGGCCCGGCGAGGTAGACGCTCTCTTCCAGCTCTACCGTTTCCTCGTAGGCGTCGAAGGTCCACACCTCCTTGTTCGGCAGCACCAGCAGGGCGCCATGGCCGTCGGAGTGGCGGCTCGCCTTCAGGGTCGGATGCAGGTGGAAGCGCACCGCGAAGGCATCGCCGCGCCGCATCGAGACGGCTTCGCCATGCGCGCCGGCGAACGTGTCCTCGCCATCGAGCTGTTTGCCGTCGGCCGAGAGGCGGAGTGTCCGGTGATGGACGACGCCGAAACGATCCAGGTAGCCGTCATGCGAGAGGCGCAGCATCACGCCGCCGTCACGCTCCTGCCGGGCGACCTGCACGTCGGTCGGGCCGCTCAGGATCGGGACGCCGAGCAGGCCTTTGAGCGATTCCGACGTCATGAAGCGGCACGACGAGGTGTCGTTGAAGGTAACGGTCGAGTGCGCGGCGGTCGCGCGCGCGACATGCCGCCAGGTCGAGCGGCTCACCGCCGGCAGCCCGCAATTCACCACGATGCGATGGTTGCGCGCCGACAGCTCAAACGACAGGCAGCCGGCGTGCGCCTCGGCGCTCATCGGCAGCGGCGGCGGCGGCCCGGCATCGACGATCAGCAGCGCGTCGGCAGCCTGCACGCGCTGATAGCCCGAGTGCGGCGCATTCGCGACCGGGTTCCCGCGCGCATCGTCATAGGCGAGCACGGTCGAGACCAACTCGGTGCGCGTCGGCCCCATGCCGTTGAACAGCGCGAAATTGCCGTCGCCGTGGCGGAAGAAGCGCAGCATCGGCATCATGCGGTCGATCGCGTTGTTGAGCGCGGGCGGCGGCGGCACGTTGCGCGCCGCGAAGGCCTGCCGCAACGGCAGCAGGTCGAGCAGCAGCTCGACCAGCGCGCCGGGATTGCGGCTGGCGTGACCGCCGTCGGGAAGAACCTGGCGGCCGAGCTCGTCGGAGAGCTTTCGCGTGATGTTCTTGAGCAGGCGCGCCTGGCCCTGCATGCACAGCGCCGCGTAGGTGAGGGCGATCACCGCCTGCATGCGTGGCAGGCCGTCGCGCGTCGCGTTCACGGTGCGCTGCAGGTAGCGCACCTGACGCGTCAGATTGCGCAGGAAACGCCGGTAGAACTTCATGTCGGCGTCGTGCAGCACCAGCGGCGCCTGGCAGAGCCACGAGATGATGCGGCGCGCGACGATGTCCGGCCGCCAGCCCTCCAGCGTATCGAACGCGCCCTGCAGCGCGATCCATTCGCCGACCAGCGCGCGCGCATTGGCACGGGTGATGCTCGAATCGGCCGCGCGCAGATGGCGCAGCCAGCCGAAGCCGAGCAGTTGCTCGGACCATTCTTCCGAGGGCGGCTCGATCTCGAACGGCGAGCGGCCGTCGCAGATCACGACCTTGCCGGCGAACGCGAAGCGTCCGGAGTAGATCTCGCTCGCGCGGGTCGGATCGGCGGTACGCAGGTCCTGCGGTGCGATCAGCAACCGGTCGGCGATCGCGGACGAGAAGCGCCAGCGCAGCATCGGATGGGCGTTGAACCGGCCCATCCCGGTGCTGAACGCGCGGCGTGCCGCGAAAGCGGCCAATCTTGTCCGATCCGCGATCGACCCGCGGGCCATGGGCGCGCCTTACCCCCGAAAAAAGCGCGGGTTAACCGATTCCCCGCCAAGGATTCGGCCAAGATAGCCTTTGCGACGAGTCGAGGCCAATGCGGGAGTTAGTTCCGCTCGAGCCGGGCGGCGTAGAAGCCGTCGAGCCCGCCCATGCGCGGATCGCTGTCATTCCAATGACTTGCATCCCAGTGGCTGGGCAGCGTGCGGAGATCCCCGGCCGCGTTGACGAATGGGGCGTTCTCGATTTCGCTGGCTTCGACCGGAATGCGGCGCAGGCCGGCCGTACGGGAGAGCAGCGCCTCGATCTGCTGCTCGCCTTCCTCGGGCTCGAGCGAGCAGACGCAATAGACGATGCGCCCGCCTGCTTTCGTCAGCGCGACCGCGCGGTCGAGCAGGCGGCGCTGCACCTCGGTCAACGACGCGATATCGGCCTCGCGCTTCAGCCAGGCGACGTCCGGGTGACGGCGGATCGTGCCGGTGGAGGAGCAGGGCGCATCGACCAGCACGGCGTCGAACGGGCCGCCCTGCCACTCGGTCGCGTCGGCGGCGGTCGTCTCGACCTGCAGGCCGAGGCGCGCGAGATTGTCGCGCACGCGCGCGAGACGGTTGGCGGAGCGGTCGACCGCGGTCACGCGCGCACCCGCCAGCGCCAGTTGCGCGGTCTTGCCGCCGGGCGCGGCGCACAGGTCCGCGACC
>DATEKY010000700.1:0-13438 GCA_035277225.1 Xanthobacteraceae bacterium | reverse complement strand
GGTGCCCACTTTTCGGGGATCATGCGTGCGAATCGCCGCGACTATGCCACGCGGCCACGCGAGACTGGCGCTGAATAAGATGCGCGGCGTTTACCATTTATTAAGGATGTGCTGGCGCACGCCGCGGCAGTCTGGGAGGGTCGGGGGCGCATGATCCGGCGAAAGCCTGCCCCAAACTTGATCCGGGGTGGATACCGGTTCGCCGATAAAGGTCATGCGCAGCATGAAGTCAGTTGGTTGCGTCATGTCGCCCGAAGCGTTGCAGTCGCTCGTCGTGTTGCTGATCGGATTTTCGGTCGCGGGGTCGCTCGCGAGCGGCTATCAGCTCGTCACCGAGCGCCCGTTGACCTTCCGCCTGCTCAATGGCGGCCTGCAGCTCGTCACGTTCCTCGCCATTCCGGTGCTTACGTTCGCGGCGCCGTTCGTGATCATGCGCAACGCGGTGCGCGGCCGCCGCATCGAGCGCCGCCGCTTCGAATTCGTCATGATGGCGACGCTGTTCGCCGGCTTCTGGAGCCTGATGTCCGGCACCGTCGTCGTCACGGCATTCACCGCGCTGTCGCAGCTTTTCGCCTGATCCCGGACGTGGCAGTTTGGTTGCCGAACAGGAGCAACCAATGGCGATCTACGAACTCGACGGACAGGCCCCCGAACTCCCCGCCGACCAGCGCTACTGGATCGCCGAGACCGCGGTGGTGATCGGCCGCGTGCGGCTGAAGCAGGACGCGAGCATCTGGTGGGGCTCGGTGCTGCGCGGCGACAACGAGTGGATCGAGCTCGGCGAGCGCTCCAACATCCAGGAAAGCTGCACCCTGCACACCGACATGGGTTTCCCGATGACCATCGGGCCGGACTGCACCATCGGGCACAACGTCGTGCTGCACGGCTGCACGATCGCGGCCGGCAGCCTGATCGGCATGGGGGCGGTCGTGCTCAACGGCGCGAAGATCGGCGAGCGCTCGCTGGTCGGCGCCGGCGCGCTGGTCACCGAAGGCAAGGAATTTCCGCCCAACTCGCTGATCGTCGGCTCGCCGGCGCGCGCGATCCGCACCTTCGACGAGAGGGCCGCCAAGGCGGTGTCGTTCGCGGCCGACTGGTACGTGAAGCGCTGGAATCAGTACGCCAAGGGGCTGAAGCGGATCGGGTGATCTCTTTTCCCTCGCCCCCGCGCAGCGGGCAGAGGGAGTGAGAGAGCAGTGCGTCACACCCAAAAAAGTTGCGGCCGACCGTGGGGGACGGTCGGCCGCGGCGAGCCCGGTCGGGGACGGGGAGGGGTGGGGACGTGACCGGGATCGCGAACTGTTTGCCTCTTTTGTTTCAGCGCGATGACGCTGTGGAAACCGTCGGACGCGGGTCGCCGAGCGAGACCCAGCGGTTCGGGTCGGTCTGCGACTGGCGCTTCACGAAGCGGTAGCTCGTCTCCGACCAGAGCAGGATCCGCTCCTCCTGGTTATCGAGCACGAACTCGCCCTTGTCGGTCTTCACCGTGAGCACGGCGTGGCCGTTGCCGTTCCTCTCGCGCACCACGGTCATCAGCAGCGCCTCGCGCGGCCAGCCGGCTTCGACCAGCATGCGGCGCTTGAGCAGTGCGTAATCCTCGCAGTCGCCGTAGCCGTCGTCCGGATAGGACCACTTCTCGACCACGCCCCAATGATCCATGTCGGTCATCGGCTTGACGTGCTCGTTGACCCAGGCGTTGATGCGCACGAGGTCGGTCCAGGACTTGCTGGTCAGCACGACGTCGCGAGGCGCGCTGGTCGTTTGCTTGCATTCGGTCGGGCGCTCGGCGCAGAACTCGACCCAGCCGACCGGGGCGCGGGTGGCCGCGCCGGTGGAGACGAACAGCAGGTCGTCGGCGTAGGCGCTCTGCGTGGCGATCGTGGCGGCGAGGGCCAACACCCACGTGCCAAGTATCACCCTGTATTTCGAAGTCATTATTGGCCCCTCGCCTGTCCTCGGGGCCGTTTGTGACAGAAAGCCTTTGGTTTGCCGCTAACTTGCCACAATCGATTTGAAGTAAAACAACGTCAAATACTGGTCTAATACTAGTAATATTCGACGCAAATTTGAGTAAAATTTGAGATGATTCAAATTGAATAAATTTGTCCGCATTAATGCGGAAAATGCCGCCAATGCGGGAGAATCCGCGTGCGCAACGGGCGCGCGTTAACCCGGCGCGCGGAGGCGCGGCGGTGGCGGGAGATGTGGTGGACCGGTGGAAAGAGCGCGCTGCGGTCAGGCGCAGCGGAAAAACGCGCGCGCGCGTTTACGGACCGGTGACGTTCTCTTCGAGAAAATCAGGGTGCTGCATGCGGGTGAACTCCACCGCGAAGCCGTTTTCGAGGTGACGCACCACGCGGCACGGCGTCTTGCCGAGCGTGATCAGCATGCCGACGTCGGGCCGCTCCTCGCTCGCGATCGCCGCGCCCGACAGCGACATGTCGACGATGCGGCACACGATCGCCTTGCCGTCGGGCAGGATCATCGTGGAGCGCGGATTGCGCGGCACGATGCGGTCGTGGCGGCGATCTTCCGGCAGTCCGAGGATGTGACGGTTGGCGAGCCAGGTCAGTTGCGCCGCGAGCTTGTCGCGCTTGCGCGGCGTCGCGGCGATCGACATCGCGAATCCGTTCGGCAGGACGCGGATAACCGTGCCTTCGAGCCGGCCGACATGATCGATATAGGCGACCACGCGCTCGCCCGCCTTGCCGCTCACCGGGCCGATGATCGCCATGCCGCCGGGCGACATGTCGAGAACCTGACAGGGGAATTCACGCCGGTCGGCCAGCATGTAGCGGCCGAGCAGATTCACGCGGACGCGCTGGAAGCGCCGCTTCTCCTCGTTGAGAGGAAGGATCTCGAGAACTGTCTGCAGCACGGCCATGCCGCTGGCGCCCCTTATGCTGCCTTCACTGGCGGCCGTTCGATCGTAGACGCGCGTAGTTAAGGGATTGTTAGCTGGGCGCTCGGCCGGAAAGCATGCCCCGGATGCGCTTTCCGCGGTGGGCACCCACTGTGGACAACGGATTGCGTGCAGCGAGCCCCGAAAAGCATGTCCTCGACCCGATCGGGGACGGGAACCGGTTTTCGGGCGAGGCCGTGTGCTGAAAAGAAATCTACCGCCGCCCGCCCTCGACCACCGTGAATGCGGCGCGCCGCGCCGCCGTCACATTGCCGGCGACGAGCCGTGCCGCGGTCGGCGCTTCGCGCGCCGGATCGAGATGGCGGATCGTCCCGAGCGTCAACGGGCCAAGCGTCGCGCTGCCGAGCCAGAACGGAGCGGAGAGCGGCGCGAGCGCACCGATCATGCGTTGATGGGTGTCGCCGCGCTGGGCGAGCGGAAGCAGCACCAGTTCCAGGTCCTGCGTCCAGCCTTCGGCAGTACGCCCTTTCGCGGACGCGACGACGCCGGTCGCCTCGTCGGCAATCCCGTCGATGAGTTCGGCGAGCGCCGCGCGGCTCTCGGCGTCCCACATGTCGATGAAGCGCTCGTTCTTCAACTCGCGTCCGAACAGCGCGCAGACGCGCGTGCCGCCGAGCCGGAAGGGATGGCCGGCAACGCGGTCAAGCTCAAGAATGAAGACGTCGCCAAGCGCCTTGCGGATGGCGCTCGGTTCGATCTCGCCGCGCTCGGGCGCTGGCCGTGTTCCGCGCCGCGCGACCCAATAGCCGAACAGCTCGCGGCTTGAAGCCTGTTTCATTCTCTGCCTCCACGGGCCGCAGCGTCCCGGTCTGCGCCGCGTTCCGTCCCGGTTCAGGACAGCGGAAGCGGCCGGGCGATACGGCGTGGACAGATGAGCAGGGCGTGTGCCGCGCGAAGTTGTGCCGGTGCGGCGCTGTAGGCGCCGCCGCGGTTAGGGTTAGCAGCGCAATCGCGTTGGCAGGGCGCCGGCGCTCGCCTAGTGTCGGCGGCGATCCACAAGCGGTGCGCCGTTGGCCTCCTGAAACGGTGCAATCAACTCAGGGAGGCGTGCGGACGTGACGGGTCAACCGGCAGCCGGACGCTGAGGGGGAGGGCGCAAGCCCTCCCTTTTTTTCTGTGCCTGACCTTGGGTCCGGCTTCGGCTTGCCGCAGCGCCGCGCGCGGCCTATGTCAGTCCGGCACAGGTCTTACCCGTCTTGCGACAGCCCTCCGAACCGATCTTCAACGTGCCGGCCGTCGTGACCGCGACGATCGCTGTGCTCTGCATCGTGCACATCGCGTTCGAATATCTGCTGCCGTTCGAGCTCGCGCGGCGGCTCTTCTATACGCTCGCGTTCGTGCCGGCACGCTATGACTCCACGCCGCTGCCATACGGCGGATACTACGGCGGTCTCGGCGCGGCGATCTGGACCTTCGTCACCTACGCGCTCCTGCACGGAAGCTGGACCCATCTCGGATTCAACGCGGTGTGGCTGCTCGCCTTCGGGACACCGATTGCGCGCCGCTTCGGCACGCTGCGCTTCCTGCTGTTCTTCGCGGTCACGGCGGCAGGCGGCGCGCTCGCGCATCTCGTGGTCTATTCCGGAGAGAACGTTCCGATGGTCGGAGCCTCGGCGGCGATCTCGGGCTTCATGGCGGCCGCGATCCGCTTCGCGTTCCAGCGCGGCGGGCCGCTGCGCCTGATCGGCAGCAATCGGGACGATGGCTACCGCGTGCCGGCGCTGCCGTTGCGTGCGGTGCTGCGCGACATGCGTGCGCTGGTTTTCCTCGGTGTCTGGTTCGGGCTGAATCTCGTGTTCGGGATCGGGTCGATCGGTCTTGACGGCGCGGAGCAGTCGATTGCCTGGCAGGCTCATATCGGCGGGTTTCTTGCCGGGCTGATCGGTTTCGCGGCGTTCGATCCGATCAAATCGCCGCAGGTCGGCGATGGCGGACCGGACCAGCAGGCAACCATTCACTGATCGTTTGTCGCAGATGCATTTTGTGCGCTGCACTGGTCTTGTGGCCGTCACGATTCAGGGCCAAGTTTCCCCTCAACGGCGCCACGGCACGTCATTCGTTCGTGCGGCGCCCAGAAGGGCGACGAGCGACCTGGCGTGACCGCTGGCGCTCCCAACAGGGAGAGAGCCGATGACGGTCAAGGCAATATTGTCGCGCAAGGGAAGCGACGTCGTCACGATCGCGCCAACCGCAAACCTGTCCGAAGCCGTCAAGCTTCTCGCCGAACGCCGCATCGGCGCCGTGATCGTGACCGGCGCGGACAATCGCGTCGCCGGCATCCTGTCCGAACGCGACATCGTGCGCGCGCTCGGTGAGCGCGGCGCCGGCGCCCTCGGCGACAACATCGCGGCGGTGATGACGCGCAAGGTCACGACCTGCGTGGAGGCTGACACGGTCGCGGACATCATGGAGCGGATGACCACGGGCAAGTTCCGCCATGTGCCGGTGGTCGAGCAGGGGCGTCTTGCCGGGGTGATCTCGATCGGCGACGTAGTGAAATTCCGCGTCGAGGAGATCGAGCGCGAGTCCGACGCGCTGCGCGAGTACATCGCGACGGCGTGACTGTGTCCCGGGCGCGGCGCGGCATGCAATGCTGCGACGCAGACCCGGGACCGTTCAGAGAATGCTGGTGATTGGAACGGTCCCGCATCTGCGATGCATCGTTTCACGCTGCATCGCGTGCGGGACAGGGGTCAAGCCAGCGCGGCGATCACCTCGTCGAGGCCCTCGAGTGCGCGCTCGGCCGCCTCGGCGCCGAGGTTGATCGCCTCCTGCGCGCGGTGGAAATCGAACAGGCCGATGCGCCCGACGCGCGGGCTGATCAGGATGTCGGGCGGGTCGCCGGCCAGTCTCGCGCGCGTAATGCGGTCCTGCATGATGTTGAACGCCTCGACCATCACGGTCGACAGGCCGGGCCGATTGGCGGTCCCGAACAGCCGGCGCTTGGCGGATTTCTCGCTGCCGAACAATCCGAACAATCCGCGGCTTGCGACCTCTTCCTCGATCGGCGGCTCAGCTTGCGGCACCGGCACCGGCACCCCACCCTGGTCGGGAATCGTGGTGCCGCGGCCAAACATGTCGGTGTTGACGTTGACCGCGATGACCAGGCGCGCGCCGAGCGCGCGGGCGACCGACACCGGCACCGGATTGACCAGCGCGCCATCGACCAGCCAGCGCTCGCCAAGACGAATGGGCGGAAAAATCCCCGGCAATGCGTAAGAGGCGCGCATCGCGTCCTGCAGGGCGCCGCGCGTGATCCAGATTTCGTGTCCGGTGCCGATCTCGGTCGCGATTGCGGCGTAGCGCACCGGCAGCTTGTCGATGGTGATCTCGCCGATCGCCTCGGTGATCTTCTCGGCGAGCTTTCCGCCGCTGAGCAATCCGGAGCCGCTGAAGCTGACGTCGAGATAGCTGAGCAGGCTGCGGCGCGTCAGGCTGCGGCCCCAGGCCTCGATCTCGTCGAGCTTGCCGGCCGCATGGCAGCCGCCGACCACCGCGCCGATCGAGGTGCCGGTGATGATGTCGGGGACGAGCCCCTTCGCGAGCAGGGCGCGGATGACGCCGATATGCGCGAAGCCGCGCGCGGCGCCGCCGCCGAGCACGAGCCCGATGCTCGGCTGTTCCGGCGCAGCGGCTTCCGTCGACGCGTGCGCTTCCGGGTCCACCGCCTGGTCGTCGTTTTGTCCGCTACGCCGGAGAAAATGGAACACGCGTCCGTCCTCGATCCCGCCAGACTCGCCCCGCGCTGCGATCAAGGCAACGAGAACGCGCCGCTATGGTGAAAAGGCGGCGCCGCCCGGCGGGCGAGATATTAACACGGCAGTGGAACAAAAGTTCCACTCAGCCGGCTTTGCTGTCCGCCAGAGCCGGCGCCTTGGTGTCCGCGACGCTTTCCGGCCGCCGCATCGTGAAGCTCTCGGTCAGCACCGAATAGTCGTGGTAGCCGCCGCGCGCGATCGGCTTCATGGCGGCGGTGTCGAGCAAGCCGTTCTTGATGAAGCGCTCGTCGATGTGCACGCCGACCACGCGCCCGATCACCATCCAGCCGTCGAACGGGGTGCCGTTCTCGTCCTTGAGCTGGATGGTCTGAACCCATTTGCATTCGAGCGCAGCCGGCGCCTCGGCGACGCGCGGCGGCTTCACCAGGCGTGATGGGGCCGCCGTAAGGCCGGCTTCGGCGATCTCGTTGACGCCGCGCGGGTAGGGCGCGGAGGTCTGGTTCATCTGGTGGCGCAGGTCCCAGGTCGCGAGATTGCAGACGAATTCTTTCGTCTCCTCGACGAATTCGAGCGAGTCCTTGCGGCCTTCGCTCGAGAACATCACCATCGGCGGGCGGCTGCGCACGCCGTTGAAATAGGAATAGGGCGCGAGGTTGATCTCGCCCTTCGCGCTCATCGAGGTGATCCAGCCGATCGGGCGCGGCGCGATGATCGCCTTGAACGGATCGTGCGGCAGGCCGTGGTCGGGTTTGGCGGTGGCGTAAAACATGAGGTTCGAATCCTAAGTGCTGAATCTCGTGACGATTTCAGACAGCGGCGGGCGCGGACGATCCTCCGGCGGCCTGACTGCGCGCCCGATATGCACGAAGCCCGCGATCTTCTCGTTCGGCGCGAGGCCGAGCGCGTCGAGCACGCGGCGATCGTAGGCGTACCATTCGGTGATCCAGTTCGCCGCGAAGCCGAGCGCGTGGGCTGCGGTCACCAGGTTCATCGCGGCGGCGCCGGAAGAGAGCACCTGCTCCCATTCGGGGATCTTCACATGCGGCGCGGCGCGGCTCACCACTGCGACGACGAGGGGCGCGCGCGCCAGGCGGTTGCGCTCGAAGGCGACCTGCTCATCGGTTGCCTGCGGGTTGGCGGCCTTGAACACCGCCGCGATGGTCTCGCCCGCTTTCGCCCGCGCGTCGCCCTCGAACACGATGAAGCGCCAGGGGGTGAGCTTGCCGTGATCCGGCACGCGCGACGCAACGGTCAGCAGCGTGTCGAGCTCGGCCGGCGCCGGGCCCGGGCCGGTCAGCTCGATTGGCTTCACCGAGCGCCGTGTTTTCAGCAAATCGAGGGCTTCGGGCATGCTTCACTCCGTCCGCTGCGCGTAGCACGGCGCCGGGAGGGAGACAAAGCCGTGATGGCTTGAATTCGCCCGATTTCGGGCGGTAAACCGGGTGCATGACAGCTCTGCGAACCGGACCGCATGGGCGCTGCCTGCTTTGGGCGGCGGCCTTGGCGTTGACCGCATCGCAGGCACTCGCCCAGCAGGGGACGACGATACCGCCCGGCTTCGACAGCGTACCGCGTCCGCCGGGCCAGGTCGGCGGCAGCCAAGGCTTCATGCCGCCGGGCGGACAGTCCGGCGTGCTGGCGCCGCCCGCTAATCCTGCTCCGCTCGAGCTCAGCCCGCCCCCGACCCGGCCGGTCTCGCTGCCGCCGCCGCAAGGCCCGACGCTGCAATCGGTGCCGCCTGCCGCTGCTGCGGTCGTGCCCGCGGTCCCGATGGTGCCGCCCGGACAGGTGGCGCTGATGGTGAGCGCGCGCTTCGGGCGCGAGCCGCCGAACATCTCCGGCGCGCTGCACTGGCGCATCTATCCCGAGCGGCCCGACGCGAACGGCGTCTTCCGCATGCTGCGCGAGGAACGCGCCGCGGCGCCGATCTTCGTGCTGCCGCCGGGCGGCTACGTGGTGCACGTCGCGTTCGGCCTCGCAACCGCGGCCAAGAAGGTGCAGCTTCGCTCCGAGACGGTGCGCGAGACGTTCGAGCTCACTGCCGGCGGCGCGCGCTTCGAGGGCCGCGTCGGCGACAGCCGCATTCCGCCCGGGCAGGTCACGTTCGACGTGTTCCGCGGCAGCCAGTTCGAGGGCGGCAACAGCGAGAAGCGCCCCATCGCGTCGAACGTCGCGGCAGCCGATGTCGTGCTGCTGCCCGAGGGCAGCTATCACGTCGTGTCGAATTACGGGAACAGCAACGCGACCGTGCGCTCTGACATCCGCGTGCAGTCCGGCAAGCTGACCGACGTGGTGGTCAATCACCGCGCCGCCGTGATCACGCTCAAGCTGGTCGCGGCGAGCGGCGGCGAAGCGCTGGCGAATACGCAATGGTCGGTGCTGACCCCGGGCGGCGACGTCGTGAAGGAAGCGATCGGCGCATTCCCCAAGGTGGTTCTGGCCGAAGGCGAGTATTCGGTCGTCGCGAAGAATGACGACAAGACCTTCAACGGCAAATTCAAAGTGGAACCCGGCGTCGACCGGGAGATTGAAGTGTTGGCCCGCTAGCGCCGGGACGCGTTTGCGGGCCCGCTTCGTCGACGAAAACGTGCTATAGATCAATAAATTAGCGCGCGATCTGACGGCGAATTGTGAGCTTCTTGGTCATCGTTTGCACGGCGCCGGGCCGGGGGCTTGGCGTTGTCGCGTCGCGTTTTATCAATCACGAGTCGCCATCGGGAGCGCGAAGTGTACATCGACGCCACCACCCTTCCATCGAGCGCCGTGCTGCTCGACGTCGATGGAACGATCCTCGATCTCGCCCCGACACCGCTCGAAGTCGTCGTCCCGCCCGAGCTGACCGTCGCGCTCGAGCGGCTGTCGAAGCGTACCGGCGGCGCGCTCGCTTTCGTCAGCGGCCGGCCGCTCGCCGAGCTCGACCTGTTCTTCCAGCCCCTGAAGCTGCCGGCGATCGCCGGGCACGGCGCGGAGCTGCGGCTGATCGACGGGACGGTCGCACGCGCAAACACGTTCCTCGACCCGCAGCTCATGGCCGAGCTCGCCAGCATCGCGGACGACAAGCCGGGCGTGCTGTACGAGGACAAGAAATATTCGGTGGCGCTGCATTATCGCCAGGCGCCGCATTTCGGCCACGAGATACGCGACGAGGTGAGCGCGGTGTGCGCGCGCTTCCCCTCGACCGCGATCGAGATCCTGCCCGGCAAGTCGGTGGTGGAGGTGAAGCAGCCCTCGTTCAACAAGGGCACGGCGGTGCGCGCGCTGATGCAGCATCCGCCGTTCAAGGGGCGCCGCCCGATCTTCATCGGCGACGACGTGACCGACGAGGCGGCGTTCGCGGTGCTGCCGGAGTTCGACGGCGTCGGGTTCTCGGTCGGGCGCGAAGTGCAGGGCATTGCCGGCATGTTCGAGCGGCCGAGCGATGTGCGGCGCTGGATCGCCGAAATGGTCCTCACCAAGAAGGATGCGAAATGAATGTCCACCAGAAGACCCTCGACGTCGCGAGCGCCCAGCAAAGCCTCGACCTCGCCGTCATCGGCAACGGCCGCACCGCGGCGCTGGTCAACCCGATGGCGCGGATCGTGTGGTGGTGCTTTCCGCGCTTCGACGGCGATCCGGTGTTCTGCCGGCTGCTGAGCGGCGACGAGGAGAAGGGCTTCACCGACGTGGTGCTCGACGGCTTCGTGTCGGCGCATTCGGAATACGTGCGCAACACTGCCGTCGTCACGACCGTCCTGACCGACAAGGACGGCGGGTCGATCCGCATCACGGATTTCGCGCCGCGCTTCCAGAATTTCGACCGCACCTTCCGGCCGCCGCAGCTGATGCGGCTGATCGAGCCGCTGGCAGGCCTGCCGCGCATCACCGTGCGCTTCCGCCCCGCGGTCGAGCACGGCCGCGAGCCGATGCAGCGGGCGTTCGGCAGCAATCACATCCGCTACACCGGCGGCGACCTCGCGATCCGCCTCACCACCGATGCGCCGCTCTCCTACGTGGACCGCGAGGCGCCGTTCGTGCTGACGCGGCCGCTCTCGCTCGTGTTCGGCGCGGACACGCCGTTCGAAGGCGACATCTCGAGCACGCCGCGCGAGTTTGCCGGCCGTACCCGCGACTACTGGCAGGAATGGATCCGCCGGCTCGCGATCTCCTACGAGTGGCAGGACGCGGTGATCCGCGCCGCGATCACCTTGAAGCTCTCCGCCTTCGAGGAGACCGGCGCGATCATCGCGGCACACACCACGTCGGTGCCGGAAGCGCCCGGCTCGGGGCGCACCTGGGATTACCGGTTCTGCTGGCTGCGCGACGCCTATTTCGTGGTGCGCTCGCTCAATCGCATCGGCGCGACGCGCACGATGGAAGACTACATCTCCTACATCCTCACCATCGTGAGCGGCCACAGCGGCGAGCTGCAGCCGGTCTACAACATCGTGTCGGCCGACCCGCTGGAAGAGCGCATCGTCCCCGACCTGAAGGGCTACCGCGGCGACGGTCCGGTGCGCATCGGCAATGCCGCGGTGGCGCAGAACCAGCACGATACCTATGGCAGCGCGATCCTCGCGGCGACGCCGATGTTCTTCGACCGGCGCCTGCCGCGCATGGCGGACGAAAACCTGTTCCGCCGGCTCGAGCCGCTCGGCGAATGGTGCGTGAAGCTCGCCTTCGTGCCGGACGCCGGCATCTGGGAATATCGCGGGCGCAAGCGCGTCCACACCCATTCGGTGTCGATGTGCTGGGCCGGCTGCCAGCGGCTGGAGGCGATCGCGGCGCATCTCGGCCTTGCCGATCGCGCCGCCTATTGGGGCGGGCATGCCGAGCGGATCCTCTCCGAGATGCTGGAGAAGGCGTGGAATCCGAAGCTCGGCGCCTTCACGGCCGCGTTCGGCTCGGACGACCTCGACGCCAGCATCCTGCTGCTGCCCGAGCTCGGCGCGATCGAGGCGACCGACCCGCGTTTCGTCTCCACCGTCAACGCGATGGAGAAGGATCTCAAACGCGATCTTCACGTCATGCGCTACAGCGGCGCCGACGATTTCGGCCTGCCCGAGACGGCGTTCCTGATCTGCCGCTTTTGGCTGATCGATGCGCTGTGGGCGATCGGCCGCAAGGAGCACGCGCGCGACATGTTCCTCGACGCGCTGAAGCTGCGCAACAGCTACGGCCTGATGTCCGAGGACGTTCATCCGGCGACGAAGGAGCTGTGGGGCAATTTTCCGCAAACCTACTCGATGGCGGGACTCATCCTGAGCGCGCTCCGGCTGTCGAAAAGCTGGGAGGACCGCTATTGGCGCGGCTAGTCGTCGTATCCAATCGCGTCGCGGTTCCCGACGGGAAGAGCGGGCGCGCCGGCGGCCTGGAGGTGGCCGTCAAGGCGGCGCTGCGCCATCGCGAAGGCGTGTGGTTCGGCTGGAGCGGCAAGATCGCGCGCAAGGGCGAGGCGTCCGAGATCTCGACGGTGACGCACGACAATATCGACTACGTGACGACCAGCCTCGGCGCGGAGGACTACAAGGAATACTACAACGGCTTCGCCAACCGGGTGCTGTGGCCGGTCCTGCATTACCGCTTCGACCAGGCCGAGTTTTCGCGCCGCGATCTTTCCGGCTACATGCGGGTGAACGAGCACTTCGCGACCGAGCTCGACAAGATCCTGCGGCCCGACGACCTCGTGTGGGTGCACGACTATCACCTGATCCCGCTCGCCCGGATGCTGCGCACGCGCGGCCGTCGCAACCGCATCGGCTATTTCCTGCACATTCCCTGTCCGCCGCCGGAGGTGCTCACCGCGCTGCCGAATCACGAGCGGCTGATGCCGACGCTCGGCGACTACGATCTGGTCGGCTTCCAGACCGGCGACGATGCGTTCAACTTCTCGCGCTACCTGACGCGCGAATGCGGGCTGCACAGCCGCGACTTCAACTTCTCGGTGGGCGACCGGGAGGTGCGGGTCGACGCATTTCCGGTCGGCATCGAGACCGAGCATTTCGCCAGGACCGCGCGGCGCGCGATCAAATCGACCTTCGTGCAGAACGTCGTCGGCAGCCTGAACAACCGCGCCCAGATCATCGGCGTCGACCGGCTCGACTATTCCAAGGGGCTCAATCTGCGGCTCGACGCCTATGAGCGCTTCCTCGCGAGCTACGCCGACTGGCGCGGCCAGGTGACCTATCTGCAGATCACCCCGAAAAGCCGCAGCGAGATTCCCGAATACGTCCAGATGGAGCAGATGGTGAGCCAGGGCGCGGGCCGCATCAACGGCAACTACGGCGAAGCCGACTGGACGCCGATCCGCTACGTCAATCGGCCCTACAGCCGCACCGCGCTCGCCGGGCTCTATCGCTCATCCCGCGTCGGACTGGTGACGCCGCTGCGCGACGGCATGAACCTGGTGGCCAAGGAGTACATCGCCGCGCAGGATGCGGAGGATCCGGGCGTGCTGGTGCTGTCGCGCTTTGCCGGCGCCGCGCACGAGTGCAAGGAGGCGCTGCTGGTCAATCCTTATGACACCGAAGCCGTGGCGGCGGCGATCAACCGCGCGCTCGGCATGCCGCTGGAGGAGCGCCGCGAGCGCCATGCAGCGATGTACGCAACGCTCTTGAACAACGACATCGACCGCTGGGCTGAACGCTTCATCGCGACCCTGACGCGCCCGCCGCGTGCGAGCACGTGGCCGTTCCCGACCGACGCGGTGGCGCGGGCGGCAGGGTAGGCATGATCCCAAAAAAGCCTGCCCCGGACGTGATTCGGGGTGACAGCCGGTTTTCGGACAAGATCATGCCGAGCAAGAGCTACGCCGCCTCCC
>DATEKY010000699.1:0-2466 GCA_035277225.1 Xanthobacteraceae bacterium | reverse complement strand
TCGTGCCGGCGAGCAGGTCCTGCATGCGCGGCGCCGAGCCGCGATAGGGCACGATCTGGATCTCGGTCCCGGTGGTCTTGGCGAATAAAATGGCGGCGAGATGCGAGGCGCCGCCGACGCCGGTGGTGCCGACCATGCCTTTGCCGGGATTGGCCTTGAGCCAGGCGACGAGCTCGGTGACATTCGCGGCCGGCACCGATTTCGCCGCCACCGCGAGCTGCGGGCCGTCGGCGATCAGCGCGACCGGCTCCAGGTCGGCGAGCAGATCGACCGGCAGCGAGTAAACCGCACCGTTGATCACGTGCGAACCCCAGTGCCCTATGCCGAGCGTGTAGCCGTCGCCCGGCGCGCGTGCGACGCGCGTCACCGCGATCGTGCCGCCGCCGCCGGACACGTTCTCGATCACCACCGGCTGGCCGAGCGAGGCGCGCATGCGCTCGGCGACCAGCCGCGCGATCGTGTCGGTCGGCCCGCCCGGCGGATACGGCACCACCATGGTGACGGGGCGGTTCGGGAAGGCTTGCGCGGATGCGAGGCGGGAGACGAAGGGCGAAGCGGCGGCGGCGAGCAGGAACGTGCGGCGGCGAAGCGTCATGTTTCCCCCAACGGTCGCGTGCGCGCAGCGTTCGCCTGTGGCCGCAGTTGCCGAAACGATAGCGCCGCCCTCACCCGGCGGCAAACCGCGCCAGCGCCGCGCGGTCGATCTCGATCCCGAGGCCCGGACCGTCGGGCACGCGCACAATGCCGCGCCGATGCTCGATCGGTTGGGTGAGAATCGCCTGGCGGATCGGATGCTCGGTGCGGTCGAACTCCAGCATCGGCGGGATCGGCGCGAGCGAGGTCGGCGTATGCGCCGGCAGCACGGCGAGCAGCTGCAACGACGCCGCGATCGCGATGCCGGTGCCCCAGACGTGCGGGTTGTAACGCACACCGAACGCCTCGGCCATGTCGGCGATCTTCTTGCATTCGGACAATCCGCCGGCCGCGCAGGTGTCCGGCTGCGCGATGTCGAGCGCGCGCGCGACGAACAGCTCGCGGAAGCCGTAGCGCGTGAACTCGCATTCGCCGCTTGCGATCGGGATCGACAGCGCCGCCTTCACGGCGAGATGGCCTTCGATGTCTTCCGGCGGCACCGGCTCTTCGAACCAGCCGATGTCATGCGGCTCGATCATCCGGCCGAGCCGGATCGCCGCCACGGCGTCGTAGGCGTGGTTCGCATCGACCATCAGCGCGACGCCGGGTCCGATCGCGTCGCGCACGGCGCGCGTCACCGCGGCATCTTCCTCGATACCGAATCCGACCTTCAGCTTCACGGCCTTGAAGCCTTCGGCGACGTAACCGGCCGCTTCCTCGGCAAGATATTTCAGCGGATCGCCCGATTTGCGCCGGTAAAGCCCGGTCGCATAGGCCGGCACTTCGCGGCGCACCGCGCCGCCGAGCAACTGGTGCGCCGGCACGCCGAAGTGTTTTCCCTTGATGTCCCAGAGCGCGATGTCGATGCCGCTCAAGCCCTGGATCACGACGCCTTTTTGTCCATGGTCGCGCAGCCGCGCGTAGATCTCGCGCCACAGCACGTCGGTGTCGATCGGGTTCGCACCGATCAGCCACGGCGCGACGCTGTTCACCACCGCGGCGGTGATGCGCGCGGGGCCGTAGCATTCGCCCCAGCCGGTCAGGCCGTCGTCGGTTTCGATCTCGACCAGCATCGCGGTGCGGGTGTCGTACCACGCGCGCGAATAGGCGAAGGGTTGCGACAGCCGCGCCTCGAGCACGTGGGTGCGGACGTGTGCGATCTTCATCAGGTCTGCTCTCCGGCGGGTCGGCGTTGCGCCAACTCATATCAGCGAGGGCCGCCCGGGTGCCATGCTTCGAGCGCCCCTGTGCGCCCGCGAGTCGCATGGCGTTGCGCTGCGCCGCTGCGCTGTTATGGTCGCGATCGAGAGCCGGAATGGCCCACGATACCAGAGGGAGGGAGCAGATGAGGATATTCGCGACGATTGTCGGCGCTGCCGCGCTGACCGGTGTACTGGCAGCGCTAGCGGCGCCCGCGGCGGCGCAATATCCCGATCGCCCGATCAAGATGATCGTGCCGTGGGCCGCGGGCGGCGACACCGACAACATCTTCCGGCCCTTCGCCGCCGAATTGCAGAAGCACATCGGCCAGCCGGTGGTGATCGCCAATGTCGGCGGCGCATCCGGAACTGTCGGCGCGCGCGAGGCCAAGAACGCGGCGGCGGACGGCTACACGGTCTACGCGGTGCACGACTATATCCACCTGACGTTCTACGCCGGCATCAGCGACGTCAAATACAGCGACTTCGAGCCGATCTGCCTGGTCGCGGCGACGCCCTCGGTGCTGACCGCGAGCGCCAAGACGCCGTGGAAGAACTGGCAGGAGCTGGTCGACGACGCCAAGAAGCGGCCGGGCGAGATCACGGTCGGCGCCACGCTCGGCTCGACCAGCCA
>DATEKY010000698.1:0-9969 GCA_035277225.1 Xanthobacteraceae bacterium | reverse complement strand
CGTGTTCATCGGTCTCTTGCCGCTCGCGACCGCCGTGTTCGGCGTCCTGCGCGGCGGCGAGCGGCCGCAGCCGCTGTTCTGGCTGTTCTCGTGCCTGGGCAGCGCCACCGTCGCGGCCTTCGCGCTCTCCAACGACGGCGCCACATCGCTCAGCGGCGATCTGCTGATGGTTGCCGCCATCACCGTGTGCGGCCTTGGCTACGCGGAGGGCGCCGCGCTGTCGCGCCGGCTCGGCGGCTGGCAGGTGATCTCCTGGGCGCTGCTGCTCGCCGCACCCCCGATGCTGCTGCTCGGGGTCGTGACGCTTCCCCCGTCATGGCATGCCATCGGCCTGCCGGCGTGGATCGGGCTCGCCTACGTGTCGGTGTTCAGCATGCTGGTCGGCTTCGTGTTCTGGTATCGCGGCCTCGCGATCGGCGGCATCGCCAGCGTCGGGCAACTGCAACTGCTGCAGCCCTTCCTCGGCCTCGCGCTCGCCGGCCTGCTGCTGCACGAGCCGGTCGCCTGGACCATGATCGCCGCGACCGGGCTGGTGGTGGTGTGCGTGGCGTTTGCGCGGAAGTTTGCGTGAACGGCGACGGTTTCGCGCCGCAAGCGTTCCATGCTAACCCCCGCGCCAATGGATAAGGTGTTCTCGATCGCCCCGATGATGGAATGGACCGACCGGCATTGCCGGTTCTTCCATCGCCTGCTGACGCGCCGGGCGCGGCTCTATACCGAGATGATCACCACCGGCGCGGTGCTGCGCGGCGACCGGGCGCGGCTGCTCGCCTTCGATTCCGCCGAGCAGCCGGTCGCGGTGCAGCTTGGCGGTTCGGACCCGCGCGCGCTGAGCGAAGCCGCGCGCATCTGCGCCGAGTTCGGCTACGGCGAAATCAACCTCAATGTCGGTTGCCCGTCGGACCGTGTGCAGGAGGGCCGCTTCGGCGCCTGCCTGATGGCCGAGCCGACGCTGGTCGGCGACTGCGTCGCGGCCATGAAGGCTGCGGTCGCGATCCCGGTTACGGTGAAATGCCGCATCGGCATCGACCAGCAGGACCCCGAAGAGTCGCTCGACGCGCTGACCCGCACAGTGGTCGCGGCCGGCGCCGATGCACTGATCGTGCATGCGCGCAAAGCCTGGCTCGACGGGCTTTCGCCGCGGGAGAACCGCGATATCCCGCCGCTCGACTACGATCGGGTCTATCGCTTGAAGCGCGCGTATCCGGCGCTGCACATCTCGATCAACGGCGGCATCGCCAGCGTGGAAGACGCCGCGCGCCATCTCGCCCATGTCGACGGCGTGATGATGGGCCGCGCCGCCTATCAGGAGCCGTGGCGGCTCATTGCGGTCGATCCGCTGATCCACGGCGAGGCGGCGCGCTTCTCCACAATGCGCGAGGCGCTTGAAGCGTTCTTTCCCTATGTGGAGCGCGAGCTTGCGCGTGGCACGCGGCTGCACGCGATCACGCGCCATATCCTCGGCTCGTTCCACGGCGTGCCGGGGGCGCGCGCATTCCGGCGGCACATCGCGATGCAGGCCGTCAAGCCGGGAGCAAGCATTGCCGTCCTGCGCGAGGCGCTGGCTCAGGTGATGGACGCGGGCGCCGATCTGGCGCACATCGCGGCGTAGCTCCTTCGTCTCTCCGGGACTCACATCAATGATCGCTGGCGTCCCGTACGCCGAACTCGCCTGGCTTGCGGCTGCCATCGTGGCGGGCGGCATTGCGGCGGGCTTCCTCTCCGGGCTGTTCGGCATCGGCGGCGGCGCGATCATCGTGCCCGTGCTCTACGAGGTGTTTCGCGTGGCCGGCGTGCCGGACGAGATCCGCATGCAGCTCTGCATCGGGACGTCATTGGCCATCATCGTGCCGACCACGACGCGCGCCTATCTGGCGCACCGCAGCCGCGGCGCCGTGATGCCGGAGGTGCTGCGCATCTGGATGGTGCCGATGGTGGTCGGCGTCGGCGCCGGCGCGCTGCTCGCCGCTTACGCGCCGCAGGCCGTCTTCAAGATCGCGTTCGTGTTCCTCGGCGCGATCATCGCGGCGCGTCTACTGCTCGGGGGCGACAAATGGCGGCTCGGCAGCGAATTGCCCGGTCGCGTCGGCATGATCGCCTACGGGCTCGGCATCGGGCTCGCCGGCTCGCTGATGGGGGTCTCTGGCGGCTCGATGTCCACCATGGTGCTGACGCTGTACGGCAAGCCGATCCATGCGGCGGTCGGCACCGCGGCCGGCCTCGGCGTGCCGCTGACCATCGCGGGCACCATCGGCTACGTGCTCGCCGGCCTGCCGTATCAGGCCCAGACGCCGCCGCTCTCGCTCGGCTTCGTCTCGCTGATCGGCGTCGCCCTGATGGCGCCGGTGTCGAGCTTCGTGGCGATCTTCGGGGTGAAAGTGGCGCACGCGCTGCCGCGCCGGAAGCTCGAGATCGCGTTCGGGATCTTCCTGCTGCTGGTCTCGATCCGCTTCATCGCCAGCCTGATCTGAGGCGCGGGACTTGCGCGCGGGCTTGCAAACCGCCGGTCTGCATGAAAAATCCAGAAAATCTCAAGGCCTGGTCAAAGTCTTGGCGCCGGCGGTGCGCCACAAGCGCAGGCATCGAGATGCCGCATTTCGCGGCGCTCTCTCGTCGCATCAATGAAGGAGAAGACCCATGGCCCTGCGCAAATACATCATCGAACGCGATATCCCCGGTGTCGGCACGCTTGAGCGCGATCAGTTGCGCGGCGCGGCGGCGAAGTCGAACGAGGCGCTCGCCAAGCTCGCCCCGGACATCCAGTGGGTCGAGAGCTACGTCGCCGAGGGCAAGACGTTCTGCGTCTATCTCGCCAAGGACGAGGCGATCATCCGCAAGCATGCGGAGATCAGCGGCTTTCCGGCCACCAAGATCACCGAAATCCGCAAGATGATCGATCCGACCACCGCACGGCCGGACTAGCTCCAATCCTCATGGTGAGGAGGCCGCCCACAAGCGCGTTTGCGCGCGTCTGTGACGCGCTATGGGCGGCCGTCTCGAACCATGGCCCGAGGCTCGAAGCATGCCGCCATCCTTCGAGACACCCGCGACGCTGATGCGTCGCGGGTTCCTCAGGATGAGGGTCGGTGCGGCCAGCCGTTACTTGTACCCACGCAGCACCAGCCGGTCGCCGCGCACCTCGGAACTTTGCAGACGGTTCAGGAAACTCATGCCGAGCAGGCTGGTGCGCAGTTGCCCCGGCTGCGCGATCAGCGCCGAGACCGAGCGTTCCTCGATCGCGCCGATCACCATGCGATCGAGCGTCACCGGGGCGGCGCGCGTGCGCCCGTTCGCGGTCTCGACCGGGATCGAATAATTCAGGAAGTCGAGTGGGAGCCCCGCGGCCTTGGCGGCCTCCTGCGTCAGCACCACCGCGCTCGCGCCGGTGTCGTAGACGGTTGCGATCCGCGCACCGTTGATCTCGACCACGACCTGGAATTCGCCGCGCTGGCCGCGCACGATTTCCACGGTCTTGCCGCGCGAGGCCGCACGTCCCGGCATCAACTCGGCGAGGACGCGATCGCCGACCTCGCGCAGATCGTGACGGTAGGTGTAGCCGACCGCCAGCAGCAGCCCGATCACCACCCAGAACATCGCGGCCTGGAAGGCTTCGGCGATGCGGTCGCGAAACATCGCCAGCACTGCGCCGCCGATGAAGATCAACAGCGCGATCTTGTAGATCAGCGCGGCGAAATCGCCGGTCTCGAAGCCCGCAATGTTGGAATCGTGACGCAGCACCACGACCAGCAACCCGATGCCGATCAGCAGCAGCAGAAACCAGAGCATGCGGCTGCGCATCGTCGCCGCCTCACGCGTTGCTGCGCGCGGGGGCGCCGAGCCGTTGCGGCAGTTCAGCCATGATCGCCAGCCGCTCGCTCTCGCTCAGCGAGGCCCATTGCGCGATCTCGGCCAGCGTGCGGCCGCAGCCGTGGCACAGCCCGGAGCGCGGGTCGATGGTGCAGACCTTGGTGCAGGGCGAGGAAACCGGCATTGCGCGAGCGATCGTTTGAGTCGCGGCGCACCATAAGGGCGCGGTTGCGGAACGCAATGCGTCACGCGCTGCGCGCGGCGGGCTGTCGCGCGGGCTGCTCCTGCGCCGGCTGGATCGGCGGGGAGGGCTCCTGATACGGCCCGAGCGCCGACATCACGCGCTCCGGCGGGAACGTGATGATGACCTCGGTGCCGAAGCGCACCTTGGATTTCAGCGTGAACGTGCCGCCGTGCAGGTCGACCAGGTTCTTCGCGATCGGCAGGCCGAGCCCGGTCCCTTGCTCGGCCGACTTGATCGCGTTGGTGCCCTGGCCGAACGAGGCGAGCACGATCGGAATCTCGTCCTCCGGAATGCCGGGGCCGTTGTCCTTCACGCTCATGTATTGCCCGCCGGCCGCGGTCCAGCCGACCTTGAGCCACACCTCGCCGCCCTGCGGGGTGAACTTGATCGCGTTGGACAACAGGTTGAGGCAGATCTGCCGGCAGGCGCGCTCGTCCGCCCACAGCCGCGGCAGGTCGGGCTCGAACAGCTGCTGGATGCGGATGCCGCGGTTGCGCGCGCGCAGCTGCAGCAGGTGATGGCAGTCGCCGACCACGTGCGCGAGGTCGACCGGCTCCTCGTTGAGCTCGTAGCGGCCGGCCTCGATGCGCGACAGGTCGAGGATCTCGTTGATCAGGTTGAGCAGGTGGACGCCGGAATTGTGGATGTCGCCGGCATATTCCTTGTAGGTCGGCACCGCGTGCGGGCCGAACACCTCGCTCTTCATCACCTCGGAAAAGCCGAGGATCGCGTTGAGCGGCGTGCGCAGCTCGTGGCTCATCTGGGCGAGAAAGCGCGACTTGGAGATGTTGGCGCTTTCGGCGCGGCGCCGCGCCTCGTCGGAGATCGCCTTGGCCTGCTCGAGCTCGCCGATCAGCGCATCCTTCTCGGCGCGCGCCTCGAGTGTCGCGAGCGTGGTCGAATAGAGCCGGTGCGCCAGCATGGTGAAATAGGCCTGCGCCGTGAGCGTCATCGCGGCAAAGACGTAATTGTGCACGCCGCCGCGCAGCGCGAAGTCGAGCGCGACCGCGATCGTCACCGGCGCGGTCGCGGCCAGCATCGCGAGCGGCAGGCTCGAGGCGAGCATGCTCGACACCGCGACCACCAGCAGCATCACGAACGACATGAAGGTCGAGGCGCTCTCGTCGGCGCGCACGACAGCGATGACGTTCGACATCCAGGCGACGCCGAACAGCAGGTCGAGCAGAACGAAGCGCGCGCGCCAGCGCGCGACGTGCGCGACGTCTTCGGCCTGGTTGAGGAATTTGCGGCACTGCGCGATGACGACGCCGTGGATGGCGAATACCGCGAGCATCCAGACGCCGGCGACCACCATCCCGGTCCAGATGCCGGACAAGGCGCCGACGCAGGCGACCAGCAGCACGATGGCGATCGAGGCGGAGAGGCGGTTCTGCGCGAACTGGCGCAGCAGCTGGTAGTCGAAGGCCGGCGTCCCGCTGGTCGAGGTCAGCTTGTCGCGCACGAAGCGCACGCGCTTGCTCGCGTCACGCCGCTGCGCCGCGGCGGCCCGTTCGGCCGGCGAGGTAATGCCGAGCTCCTGGCTCGTCATCGCGGTCATGCGGGGACGCCCGGTATCCGGTGAAATGGGCCTCGTTTGTGCATCATAAACCTTAAGGGCGGGCTGAAAGACGTGGTTAACGATGCGTTGCGCGCCCCCGGCAGCGGGGCAAACTCCACTGCGATCACAATGTGTTACCGTCCTCGGCGGGAGGGGCGCGGGGCCGCTTCCCACCTCGTTCGATCATGCGCTAGGTTGAAAGCCACGGACCCGAGGGGCCTGGAATGAAACTTTACGATGGCGGCCGCGCACCCAATCCGCGACGCGTACGCATCTTCCTGTCCGAAAAAGGCATGTCGATCCCGGTCGAGCGCATCGATCTCGCGGCGCTCGAGCACAAGAGCGCGGAATTCACCGCGCTCAATCCGCTGCAGCGCGTGCCGGTGCTGGTGCTCGACGACGGCACGGTGATCACCGAATCGATTGCGATCTGCCGCTATATCGAGGGGTTGCGGCCGCAGCCGCCGCTGTTCGGGCGCGGCGCGCTCGAGGAGGCGCTGGTCGAGATGTGGAACCGGCGCGTCGAACTTAATCTCTATCAAGCCGTATCGGCCGTGTTCCGTCACACCCACCCGGCGATGAAGGACATGGAAGCGCAGGTGCCCGAATGGGGCGAGGCCAACAAGCCGCGCGTCTTCGAATTTCTCGCGCTGCTCGACCGCGAACTGAAGGACCGCATGTTCATCGCCGGCGACCACTACACCATCGCCGACATCACCGGACTGGTCGCGGTCGATTTCATGCGGCCGGCGAAGCTCATCATGCCCGAGGAGTTCATCAATCTGCGCCGCTGGCACAACCAGGTCGGCGAGCGCACCAGCGCGACGGCCTGACATGCGCTTGACGATTGTCGGCTCCGGCGATGCGTTCGGCTCCGGCGGGCGTTTCAACACATGCTTCCATCTGGCGGCGGTGGGGAAGAGCTTCCTGATCGATTGCGGCGCGTCCAGCCATGTTGCGCTGCGCGTGCGCGCGATCGATCCGAACACGATCGACGCGATCGTGCTGACCCACCTGCACGGCGATCATTTCGGCGGCATTCCGTTCATCCTGATCGACGCGCAGTATCTCGGCCGGCGCGAACGCCCGCTTACCATCGCGGGACCGCCCGGAACGCGCGAGCGCGTCTACGCCGCCCTCGATGTGTTCTTCGCCGCATCGTCGAAGACGCAATGGCGCTTTCCGCTCACCGTGTTCGATTTCCCGGTCGGCGTACCCACCGACGTACTCGGCCTTTCGGTCACCAGCACCGAAGTGGTGCATTTCTCCGGCGCGCCGTCGACCGCGTTGCGCATCACCGACGGCAACAGTTTGCTCGCCTATTCGGGCGACACCGAGTGGACCGAGGCGCTGCTGCAGGTCTCGAAGGACGCCGACCTGTTCATCGTCGAGTGCTACGAGTACGAGCGTGCGCTCTCCGGCCACATGCGCTGGCTGACCATCAAGCAGCGGCTGAAGGACTTCGCGGCACGGCAGGTGATGCTGACGCACATGAACCCGAACATGCTCGCGCGCATCGACGAGGCGCGCCAAAGCGGCGTTCTGATCGCCGAAGACGGGCTGACGCTCGATTTGTGAAATTGCCGGTTCGTCACTGCTTGAGCCACCGGCGCTTCTTCTCGCGCAGCACGCGGAACGGCAGGCCGAGGTAATACTTGCGCACGAATTGCGCGCGCCCCTTGAGGTCGACGCGGAACGGCGCGTCCGCCGGGACGTACCAGCTGTTGATCCCGGTGCGCCTGATCCAGCGATAGCCGCGCCCAACGAGATGGCGGTGCAGATCGAGGTTTTGCACGACGTCCTCGATCAGCAGCAGGCGCGGCTGCCAGCGGGCGAGATCGAATCCGGCGAGCACGTCGAGCTCGTGGCCCTCGACATCGATCGACGCGAAATCGAGCGGCTGCGGCGCCCCCGCGTCCTCCAGCACCTGGTCGAGCGTCATGACGGGGACTTCGACGCTGCCGGCGCGCCGCATGCCGGCGACGTAGAAATTGGCATCGAGCGAGGACTGGATGCCGGCGAGATGAAGGGTCAGCGTCTTGCCGGCATGTTCCGGCTTTGAGCAAGCGACGGCGTAGACCCTGGCGCGCCGTTCGCGCCGCAGTTGCCCGGCGAGATCGGGCTGCGGCTCGACCAGCACGCCGGACCAGCCGCGGCCCTCCAGCGAAAAGGATTGCGACCCGTCCTGCGGCGCATTCGCGCCCACGTCGATAAAGAAGCCGGTCGCGGTACCACGGAAGAAGTCCGCTTTCAGCGCCTCCTCGCTCCCCGCCGGGAAAACTGCACCCCTGAATGTCATGCGGCCGACGTTAGCGGCCGCGCCGGTCAAAAGCCACGGATCGAAAAGTTCCCTCCTTACGCAATGTTACGGACTCCGTTCCCGCACCGGTTGCGGAGTAGCAGGTATCTGGGGCATGCTTCGTTTTTGGCTGGGAGGGGGTAACATGCGTTTCGTATTGATGGTGCTGGTTGTTTTGGCGCCGATGGGGTTGGGCGGCTGCGCCTCGGTGACGCGCGGCTGGAGCGAGCAGATGCAGATCAACTCGCAGCCCGAGGGCGCCGAGGTCCGCACCTCGCTCAATCAGCAATGCGTCACGCCGTGTACCTTGACGGTGCAGCGCAAGGACGAATTCAGCGTCAGCTTCGCCAAGCCGGGCTATCAGCCGCAGACGGTCCAGGTGACGACGCGGCTGGCGGGCGGCGGTGCCGCGGGCTTTGCCGGCAATATCCTGGTCGGCGGAATCATCGGAATGGGGGTCGACGCCGCGAGCGGCGCGACGCTCGAGCATTTCCCCAATCCGGTCGTGGCCGTGCTGCAGCCGGTGCCCGCACCGGGCCGTGCACCGCAGCCTGGCGAACGCCGCCGCCGCGACGCACCGGCGGTCTCGCAGCGGCCGGCCGCGCCGCCTGTCGCGATGCCGGCGTCCTACGTGCCGCCGGCTGAGCCCGAACCGCAATTGAGCGAAGCCGACCGCACCATGCTGATGCGGAATTAGCCGCGCGCGGTTTCGCACATCGCGGACCGCGGGTCGGACGGTAGCGGGTCATGTTGACGCATCCGGCGCGCCTGCGCGCGGCGCATCTGATCGCGCGCGCGGAAAACCCGGCATTCTCATCGCGAAACGCGGCGTCACTCCCGATCGGTGAACGCCCGATGAATGAAGCCTTTGGCGTTGCGTAGGTTTTCCGCCCTGAAAGCGCTACAGTCGCGCGCGAGGCTCGATTCCGGTTTTTCTCAGGGCGGAACACCCATGTTGCGCAAGCTCCTCGCTACCTTCGCCGCACTCGCGGCGTTGTTCGTCATCGGGTTGCCGGCGGCGGCACAGCAGCCCCAACAGCAGCCGCGCATTGCGCTGGTGATCGGCAACGCGGCCTATCCGAAGGGACCGCTGCAGAATTCGCTGGCCGACGGCGGACTGATCGCCGAGGCGCTGACCAGCATCGGCTTCGAGATCGTCGAGGGCGCCGACGTCAACCAGGCCGACTTCCGCCGCGTGTTCCGCGATTTCCTCGAAAAAGTACAGGCCGCGGGACCCGACGCGATCGCGTTCGTCTACTACTCCGGCCATGCGATCCAGTTCGAGGGCGACAACTACCTGATCCCGGTCGATGCGCGGCTCGATCGCGACAGTGATATTCCGATCGACGGCGTACGGCTGTTCGACCTGCTGCGTCCGCTCGCCGACGTGCCGGCGGCAGCCAAGGTCGTCGTCATCGACGCGGCGCGCCCGCTGCCGTTCCGGATCCAGGGCGGAGCGCTGGCGCGCGGGCTTGGCGCGATCGAATCCGCGCCCGGAATGCTGATCGCGTTTTCCTCCGCGCCCGGCACCGTCGCCGAGGACGGGCCGGGGCCTTATGGCGCCTTCGCGACCGCCATCGCCGAGATGGTGCGCGAGCCGGGCCTCGATCTCGACACGCTGTTCGCGCGCATCCGCCTGCGCACCAACGAGGCGACCGGCGGCGCGCAGACACCGTGGGACGTCTCGCAGCTTCAGCAGGTGGTGATGCTCGTGCCGGGCACGCCGAATGCGCCGCCGCCGGGCGCGCCGCAGGGCCTTCTCGCGGTGCCGCAGGCTGCGATCGGTGCGCCGGTGCAGCGACCGCGGCGACCGATCCGCGACCTCCCGCCGGAAGACGCCTACGCGATCGCGATCGAGCAGGACGATCTGCCGACCTATGTCGAATATGTCCGGCTCTATCCGAACAGCCCGTATGCGCAGCGCGTCTGGGCGACGATCCGTGCCCGGCGCGAAGCGCTATTGTGGCGCCGCGCGCTGCTGATGAACTCTCCGGAAGCCTACTGGACCTACATCCAGCGCTATCCCGACGGCATGTATGTGTTCGATGCGCGCCGCCGGCT
>DATEKY010000697.1:0-2403 GCA_035277225.1 Xanthobacteraceae bacterium | reverse complement strand
GCCAGCGCAAGCGCGGCCGCGACGATCAGTTTTCTCACGACTCCCCCCGTATGACTTTTCTTCGCAGGGTGGGCTGAGCGAAGCGAAGCCCACGTCTTCCTTGGCAACGCGTGGGCACGGCGCGAAGACGCGCCTTTTGCCCACCCTACTATCGCAACGCCGCTGCGATATTCCCGCCGTCGACTGTCGTGACATCGGCGGTGGTTTTCAATGCCAGCGCCTGCGACAGAAACGCCTGCGCGACATCCTCCGCCGTGACCTCGCGCTGCAGCAGGTTGCCGCTCATGTAGTCCTTTTCGCTCAAGCCGCGCGCCTTGGCGCGCTCGGCGATGAAGTCGCCGGTGAGCAACCCGGAGCGGATGCGGTCGGCGTTCACTGCGTTGGCGCGGATGCCGTCGGCGCCGTAGTCGAGCGCATACTGGCGCACCAGGAGAAGCGTCGCGGCCTTGGGCAGGCCGTAGGGGCCGAAGTTCGGGCCCGGGTTCACCGCCTGCTTCGAGGCGTTGAACAACAGGCAGCCGCCGGTGCCCTGCGCCAGCATGATCTTCGTCGCCGCCTGCGCGACGCGCTGGTGGCCGTAGAAATTCAGCTCGAAGCTTTCGCGCAGGACCGCCTCGTCGACTTCGCCGATGCGGCCCTGCCACGCGGCACCGGCGTTCGACACGACGATGTCGACGCCCCCGAAGGTCTCCACGAGTTTCGCGAACGCGGCTTGCACCGACGCGGCGTCGGTGACGTCGCACGCGATTCCGATCGCAGCGCCGCCGATCGCTTTCGCCTTGTCCTTGGCCGCCGCTTCGTTCACGTCGAGCAGCGCCACTTCGGCGCCCGCGGCAGCGAAAACCTTGGCGGTCGCCGCACCGATCGTACCGCCGGCGCCCGTCACCGCCACGATCTGCCCGGCGAGCGGCTTCTCGGGCGCGCCGGCAAGCTTTGCCTGCTCGAGCGACCAGTATTCCATGTCGAACAGGTCGGCGTCGCCGAGCGCCTGATAGCGCCCGGTCGCCTCGGCATCCGTGATGGTCTCGATCGCGGCGTCGGCCAGATCCGCCGCGATGCGTGCGTCTTTCTTCGAGCGGCCGAGCCCGAACAGGCCGACGCCCGGCACCAGCACCACGCGCGGCATCGGATCGAGGCTCTTCTTGATGCCGCCGCAGCGCGCGTTGTTGGCGGTGAAATAGGCGCGGTATTTGCCGACGAAATTTTCCACCGCGGCGGCCGCGTTCTGCTTGAAGTCGGCGAGGCGGGCAGCGTCCGGCGGCGGCACGATCAGCGGCCAGTTCTTGGTGCGGATGGTGTGGTCCGGCGTCACCACGCCGGCGAGGGCGTAGCGCGCGACCTCAGCACCGTTGACGAAGGCGAGCACCGCATCGCCGCCGCGGAATTCGAGCACAAAGCGCTTCCACGCGCCTTCGATCTTTTCGTCTTTCAGGCTGCACGCGCCGCGCACGATCGGCGCGACGTCGGCAAGCGATGCCGCCTGCTGCGGCAGTTGTGCGGTCGCAAACACGGCCTTGCGTCCGCGCCGCAGCCGCTGCTCCGCGAGCGTCACCATCTCGATCATGCGCTCGTAGGCCTCGCGTGCGTCGGCCCCGAAGGTGAAAATGCCATGCCGATGCAGGATCAGGCCTTCGACCGATGTGTCGCGCTCGAAGGCTTCCGCCGCGGCTTTCGCCAACGCAAAGCCCGGCATGATGTAAGGCACGTAGCCCATGCGCTTGCCGTAGACTTCTTCGCAAAGCGCGTCGCCGTCCGGCTGGTCGGTGAGGCTGAGCACCGCGGTCGAGTGCGTGTGGTCGACAAACTTATGCGGCAGGAAGGCATGCAGCAGCGTCTCGACCGACGGATTCGGCGCCCCCGGATCGATCAGGTTGGCGCGCTGCAGCCGCACCATGTCCTCGTCGGAGAGCGCGTCGCGCGCACGCAGCTTGCGCAGCGCATCGAGCCGGACCGCGGGCAGGCCGGGCGGCTCGATCACCGCCATGTCCCAGCCGGAGCCCTTGACGCAGAGCACCTCGGTGGCGTCGCCGTTGAGATCGGCAACTGTCGTCTTCACCGACGTGTTGCCGCCGCCGTGCAAAACGAGCTTCGGGTCGGCGCCGAGCAGCCGCGTGGTGTAGACGCGCAGCGCGAGGTCTCTTGCAAATTCCTGGCGCGACACATCGGCGTAGCGGGCGACCGCGGCTTCGGCGTCGCGATCGGCCCACGCGCTTTTCATCTTATCCGCGTCGCGACCACCAGCCGAAGCGGCGGGGCTTCGCCTCCTCGGCCGGCGCGGCCGGCGTTTCCGTCGCGACAGGTTCGGGCGGCGCAGGGGCCGGCTCGGGTGCTGCGGGCGGCGCCGGCGGCTGCACGTCGCTCATCGCACCGGAGGAGAACATCGGCGCGGGCTCGCGCACGGTC
>DATEKY010000696.1:0-5660 GCA_035277225.1 Xanthobacteraceae bacterium | reverse complement strand
CCAGGCGTGGGTGACCCGCACGTGACCGGCTGCAGGGTCGACCTCGACATCGGCGATCACCGCGCAATAGCAGGCGAGGTTCTTGTATTTCGAGAAGCCGATGCCGCGCCCGCGCGCGAGAGTGCCAGCTTCGCCCGCCTTCCAGTCGGCGAGCGCGGCCACTTTCTCGATCACCGCTTTGGCGCGCGGGTCCTTCAGATGCGCCAAGCGGAAAGCGACCGGATCGGCCCCGGCCGCGGCCGCCAGCTCATCCATGAAGGACTCGAGCGCGAACACGTTGGCGTAGGCGCCGAGCGTGCGCAGCGCCGACACCCGGATCGGCATGTCCTGCACGAAGTGATGCACCACCTTCTGGTTGGGAAACTCGTAGAGCGGGATCGCATTGCGGTCGCCGCCGCCGGCCGGCTGCGGCGGTGAGGTCGGCGGCCCCATTTTCTGCGGCTCGGCGAGATACCAGGCGGCGAGCACATTTGCGCCTGTGGTCGACTGCGGCCGCGTCGAATGCGAGTTGCTCCACACCTCGTAGGTCCAGTCGACGATGCGGCCTTCGGCATCGAGCGCGGCCCTGGCCTGCATCGCCATCGCGGGGCCGAACGGCTCCCAGGCGAACTCGTCGTCGCGCATCCATTGCAGCCGCACCGGCTTGCCCGGCACGGCACGCGCGAGCAGCGCGGCGTCGAGCGCGACGTCGTCCGCGCCGTTGTGGCCGTAGCAGCCCGACCCTTCGGTATGGATGCAGCGGATCGCGGCCGGCGGCACCTTCAGCGCCTTCACAAGCTCGGCGCGCAGCGGGAACACGCCCTGCGAATGGGTCCAGACCGTGTACTTGTCGTCCTTGAATTCCGCGACCGCGGCCGACGGCCCGATCGAGGCATGCGCCATGTAGGGCTTGGTGTAGGCCGCCTCGAGGACCTTCGTGCTCGCCGGCAGCGGCGCCTGCTTGTCGCTGATCGTCGCCACCTTGGTCGGCAGCGCTTTCAGATGCTCGAACAGCCGCGCCGGATCGGGCAGGTCGGGGCCCGCCTTCCACTGCGCGGCCTCGGCCAGCACGGCGCGCGCCTTGACGGCCTGCTCCTCGCGCTCGGCGACCACGCCGAGGAAAGAACCGTCGCGCACCACCGCAATGACACCCTTGATCGCCTTCGCCTTGCCGTCGTCAACGGACACCAGCGTCGCGCCGTAGTTCGGCGGGCGGACCACGCGGCCGTGCACCATGCCGGGCAGGCGCAAATCCTGCACGTAGGTCGCCTTGCCGGTGACCTTGCCGGGGATATCGAAGCGCGCAATCGACTGGCCGACGATTCTGTGCATTCCGGCCGGCTTCGGCCGCACCGTGCCGGTCGCCTCGCGCTTCAGGTCGATCGACGCGGCAAGCTCGCCGTAGCCGATCGCCTTGCCGTTCGCGGCGCTGATGACGCCGTCGGCAACGCTCAGCGAATCCGCGCTCATGCCGAGCCGCGCGGACGCCTGCTCGATCAGGATCGCGCGCACTTCCGCCGCCGCCAGACGCAGCGCGGTGCCGGAATTCTCGATCGACTGCGAGCCCGCCGTCATGCCTTCGTTCGGCGTCCGGCCGGTGTCGCCGGAGATCATGGTCACGCGCGTCAGCGGGAGGTCGAGCTCCTCGGCGGCGATCTGGGCGAGCGCAGTCAGGATCCCCTGTCCCAGCTCCACCTTGCCGGTGAACACGGTCGCGGTGCCGTCGGCATTGATGCGGATCCAGGCGTCGAGCGTGCGGTTGTTGTTGAGGCTGCCCGGCAGGCGCGCCGGCTGTTGCGCGCTCGCGGAATCGAGCGTGAAGGCGAGCACGATGCCGCCGAACCCCTTCGCGAACTCGCGCCGGCTGAGGGAAACGTTCATGTCACGTCCTCCCCATCTCGTCGGCGGCGCGCAGGATCGCGCGCACGATGCGATTGTGCGTCCCGCAGCGGCAGAGGTTCGTGGCGAGCGCCTCGCGCACCTCGGTCTCGCTCGGCTTCGGGTTGCGGTCGAGCAGCGCCTTGGCGCTCATGATCATGCCGTTGATGCAGTAACCGCATTGCGCCGCCTGCTCGGCGATGAAGGCGCGCTGCAGGGCGTGCGGCTTCTCCACCGTGCCGAGCCCTTCGAGCGTGGTGATCTGCGCGCCGGCGAGCGCGTCGATCGGCGTGACGCAGGAGCGCACCGCCTGCCCGTTCACCAGCACGGTGCAGGCGCCGCATTGCGACAGCCCGCAGCCGAACTTGGCGGCGTTCAGCTCGAAATCGTTGCGCAGCACGTAGAGCAGCGGGGTATCCGGCTCGGCCGGCACGGAGCGCGTCGCCCCGTTCACTGTCAGGCTGACCGCCATCGCGAAGCCTCCCGGGATTCGGCGCATATCGTCGTTACGCGGCATTGTAGCCTGCGGCAATTTGCCGTCGAGGGGTCTCAGCCGTTCAACGCAGGAATATCGCCGCGCTCCCAGGCAGCCGCCGTCTCCGCCTTGAAATCGGCGAAGGCGCCGGCGGCGATCGCGGCGCGGATCCCCTGCATCAGCTCCTGGTAATAAGCGAGATTGATCTCCGATAAGAGCATCGCGCCGAGCATTTCGTCGGCGCGCATCAGGTGATGCAGATAGGCGCGCGAATGGATGCGCGCCGCCGCGCACGGGCTCTGTTCGTCGAGCGGGCGCGGGTCCTCGGCATGGCGCGAATTGCGCAGATTGACCGCCCCGAAGCGCGTGAAAGCGCGCCCATGCCGCCCGTCGCGGGTCGGCATCACGCAGTCGAACATGTCGATGCCGCGCGCGACCGCCTCGATCAGGTCGTCCGGCCGGCCGACTCCCATCAGGTAGCGCGGCTTATCGGCGGGCAGCGCGGGTGCGACCTCCTCGACCATCTTGAGCATCACCGCCTGCGGCTCGCCCACCGCGAGCCCGCCGACGGCGTAGCCCGGGAACCCGATGCCGGTGAGCGCGCGCGCGCTCGCGATCCGCAGGTCGGCGTCGTCGCCGCCCTGGACGATGCCGAACAGCGCCCGCCCCGGCGACGCGCCCTCGAAGGCGCGCTTGCAGCGCTCCGCCCAGGCGAGCGAGAGGCGCATCGCGCGCTCGATCTCGTCACGCGTCGCGGGCAGCTTCAGGCACTCGTCGAGCTGCATCACGATGTCGGAGCCGAGCAGGTTCTGCACCTCGATGGCGCGCTCCGGCGTCAGCGCGATCAGCGCGCCGTCGATATGCGAGCGGAAGGTGACGCCGTTCTCGTCGAGTTTGCGCAGTTCCGCGAGCGACATGACCTGGAAGCCGCCGCTGTCGGTCAGGATCGGATGCGGCCAGTTCATGAACGCGTGCAGCCCGCCGAGCTTCGCGATCCGCTCCGCGGTCGGCCGCAGCATCAGGTGATAGGTGTTGGCGAGCACGATGTCCGCGCCCGCCGCGCGCACGGCGGAGAGGTGGACGCCCTTGATCGCCGCCTGCGTGCCGACCGGCATGAAGGCGGGCGTGCGGATGGTTCCGCGCGGCATGGCGATCTCGCCCAGCCGCGCGGCGCCGTCGGTCTTGATCAGACGATAGGTAAAGTCAGACATCCGCGGCCGGATAAAGGAACAGGGCCGCGACGCATTAGCACAATGACGCCGAGAAAACTCCAGCCCTCATGGTGAGGAGCGCCGCGATAGCGGCGCGTCTCGAACCATGGCCCACGCACCGAGCCTGCGGCCACCCTTCGAGGCTCGCGCTTCGCGCTCGCACCTCAGGATGAGGACCGGAGCGAGGCCGCTATCCCTTCATGCTGCCGACCGCTTCCTCGACCGCCTTGCTGTAGTTCGCCATCATGCGGGCGCGCGCGAGGATGTAGAGCCGCTCCTCGGGCGTCAGCCGCCCGAGCGCTTCCTTGATCTCGACCGACTTCGGTACGTGCGGGTGCAGCCGTTCCGTCATCGACACGTAGAGCCGCGACGGAAACAGCAGCGCCATCGGGTCGATCGCCGCGTATTCATGAAGCATCGGAGTCTCCCTTCCACCTGATGATCTGCCTTGCCCCCTAGTGAAAACACGTTGCAGCAGCCCGATGACCGCAGGCTTACGTTCGCTGCGTGGATTTTCCGGCAATGCGACTCAAACTTGTCCGGGAAAAAGAAGGCAGGCATCGCCATAAGAGTAAAAGCGGTAATCCTGCGCGATCGCATGCGCGTAGGCCGCCTGCATGGCGTCGAGGCCGGAGAACGCCGCGACCAGCATGAACAGCGTTGAGCGCGGCAGGTGGAAATTGGTCAGCATCAGGTCGACGGCGCGGAAGCGGTATCCCGGCGTGATGAAGATCGCAGTTTCGCCGGCGAACGGCCGGATTGTTCCATCCGCGGCGGCGGCGCTTTCGAGCAGGCGCAGCGAGGTCGAGCCGACCGCGACGATGCGCGCGCCCGTGCGGCGGGCGACGTTGAGCGCATCTGCGGTCTCGGCGGTCACCACGCCGTATTCGGCGTGCATCCTGTGACCGTCGGTGTCGTCCGACTTCACCGGCAGAAACGTTCCGGCGCCGACGTGCAGCGTCACGGTGTGCAGGCCGATGCCGCGCGCTTTCAGCGCCGCGACGAGTTCGTCGGTGAAATGCAGGCCCGCGGTCGGCGCCGCGACCGAGCCTTCGTCGTGCGCAAACAAGGTCTGGTAATCTGTCCGGTCCTCGTCGTCGGCCGCGCGGCGCGACGCGATGTAGGGCGGCAGCGGCATCTCGCCGCGCTCGGCGATCGCCTGATCGAGCATCGGCCCGTGGAACGCGAACGAGAGCGTCACCTCGCCGCTCTCGGCCTTGGCCTCGACCGTGGCGTCGAGCTGGCCGAGGAAGCACACCTTGCCCTCGTCGCCGAAGCGCAGCGTGTCGCCGACGGCGAGGCGCTTGCCGGGCTTGGCGAAGGCGGACCAGCGCGAGCCGTCGAGCCGCTTGATCAAGGTCGCCTCGATGCGCGTTTCCGGTCCGCGTCCGATGCGGCGGCCATGCAGGCTCGCCGGGATGACGCGCGTGTCATTGACCACGAGCTGGTCGCCCGGCTGCAGCAGGTCGGGCAGATCGCGCACCGTGCGGTCTTCGAGGCCTGTGCCCGGGCGCACGACCAAAAGCCGCGCAGCATCGCGCGGGCGCGCGGGGCGCAACGCGATCCGCTCGGGCGGAAGGGGGAAGTCGAACAGGTCCGTGCGCATGTCTCCGCCGTCATCGCCCGCGAAAGCGGGCGATCCAGTAAACACGAAAAGAACCGATTGGCACGGTCATCCCTCACATATAATGCGGTGTTTACTGGATGCCCCGCCTTCGCGGGGCATGACGACCGAGAGTGCATGCCATCCACCGCCGTCATCCAGGTCAAGCGAGGGATCGGCGATGTCGTCTGGCATCTGCCGTTCATCCGCGCGATTGCGGCGACGACGCCGGAGCACGCGGTCACGTTCCTCACCCTGCCCTCGACCCGCGCCAAGGAGCTGCTCGCGGCGGAGCCGAGCGTCGGCGAGGTGGTCTATTTCGAGCATCAGGGCTCGGAACTCGCGCGCGGCATCAACCTGATCAAGCTGATCGCGCTTCTGCGCGCAGGAAAATTCCGGCGCATCTGGATCCTGGACCGCACGATCCGGCCGGCGCTGGCGGCGATGCTCGCCGGTATTCCGGAGCGGATCGGACCCGGCGACGGACTGCAGCGCCACATGATCACCAATGTCG
>DATEKY010000695.1:0-2816 GCA_035277225.1 Xanthobacteraceae bacterium | reverse complement strand
GGATGTCATTCAGCGCGCCGCGCGTGCCGGAGACGATCTCCGGCGGCAGCAGGAACGAGAACACGGCCGAGGCGAGCACGAAGCCGATGACGAATTTCGGGAAGCGCTCCCAGATCACGGCGGCGCTCGGCTTCTCGCCGGTCTGCGCGCCCTGGCGCAGCGCCCACCAGATCGCCAGCGCAAACGCCGCGACGCCGATCAGCGCATTCTGCGAGAACTTCACGATCACGCCGGTTTTCATGGCGGCATCGCTGATCAGCGCGCCGGCCGCGACCACCGAGGCCGAGGTGTCGAGCGTGCCGCCGAGCCAGGCGCCCGCGACCAGATCGTCCATGCCGGTCGACTTCGCGATCCACGGCATCGCGATCATCATCGGGACGGCGACGATCAGCACCAGCGAGGTGACGTAGGAGAGCTTCTTCTTGTCGCCCTTGATGGCGCCGCAGGCCGCGATCGCGGCCGACACGCCGCAGATCGACACGGCTGTCGAAAGCATCGCGGCGAACTCGTCGTCCACCTTGAGCTTGCGGGCGAGCCAGAAGCACGAATACCAGACCACGAACACGACCAGCACCGCCTGCGCGATGCCGAGCGCGCCGGCCTGCAGCACTTCCGAGAAGATGAGGCTGGCGCCGAGGATGACGAGGCCGGTCTTGACGAAGAACTCGGTCTGCACCGCGGGCTTGAGCCAGTCCGGCGTGCCGACGGTGTTGCTGATCAGCAGGCCGAGCCCGAGCGCGAAGATGACGTATTCGAGGCCCCAGTCGATGAACAGGCCATTGCCGGCGAGGAAGCGCGCCGCGAACGCAATCGCGAAGACGGCGGGCAGGCCGACGAGGAACGGCAACACGCGCAAGCCGATCAGCGCAACGCCGAGCGCACCCACGATGAAGAAGCCGATGCCGACGTAGCCGACCTTCAGCAGGTTGTCGCGCGTGAACACCTTGTCGGTGCTCGCCGCTGCATGACTGCGCACTTCCACGCCGAGCGCACCGGGCAGCGTGCGCGAGCCGAGCCCGGCAAGCTTGCCGGCGGCGGTCTCGATCTGCTTGCGGTCCTGCGTGGCGAGCGCGTCCTTCAGGCCGCGGCTCAGCGTCACGATATTGGCCTGGCCCTTCGCGTCGGCATCTTTCACGATGGAGTCGAGCGCCTTGTTCCAGTTGGGCGTAAGCAGCGCGACCTGTTCGTCGGTGGTCCAGCGCAGGGTCGGCACCACGCCGCGTAGGTCGGCGACCTTCCACTGGAAGGTCAGCAGCACCGCCGTGACGACCAGGAAGCCGAGCACGACCGCGATCCAGTCTTCCGTGCGCCAGTAGCGCGCGGGCGCGGCGGCCGGCGCCGCGGCGGAAACGGGATGAGACAGAGCCTGGTCGGACATGGCGCCCTCGCGATATGCGGCCCCCAACGGGCCCATCTCGGGCGATTAGAATATCCTTCTGTTTCAGCGCAATATCCGCTGGAAAATAAGAAGATTGTTCCTCTGATGGCCGAATATGGGCCCAAGTCGTTCCAACTTTCTGCGGAAGCGGAGAAGCCGACCTGCCGCTTTTTTCAGCAGAATGTGAGGTCATGTGCATGACGCTAGTAGACGTCCTGCTGGTAGCGGCCCTGCTTCTTCAGCTCGGCCACGAAGGCGATCGCCTGATCGGTCGAGCGCGCGCCGTGCTGCGCCACGATGTCGACCAGCGCGCGCTCGACGTCCTTCGCCATCCGCTTGGCGTCGCCGCAGACATAGACGTGCGCGCCATCGGTGAGCCATGACCACAGATCGCGGCCGACCTCGCGCATGCGATCCTGCACGTAGAATTTCTCCGCCCCGTCGCGCGACCAGGCGAGCGAGAGACGCGTGAGCACGCCCTTCGCCTTCATGGCGGCGAACTCGTCCTCGTAGAAGAAATCGGTGGCGGAGCGCTGATGGCCGAAGAACAGCCAGTTGCGGCCTTTGGCTTTCGCGGCCATGCGCTCATGCAGGAAGGCGCGGAACGGCGCGACGCCGGTGCCCGGGCCGATCATGATAATCGGGGTTTGCGGATCGGCCGGAAGGCCGAACGCGTGCGCCTTCTGCACATAGACGCGCAGCGGCGCGTTTTGCTTCACGCGCTCGCCGAGAAACGTCGAGGCGACGCCGAGGCGGTCGCGCTTGGCGATCTTGTAGCGCACGGTATCGACCGTGAGCGCGACGCGGCCGGGACTGGTCTTCGGCGATGACGAGATCGAATAGAGTCGCGGCTGAAGCGGATCGAGCGCCTCGACGAAGGCTTCGGGGTCGGGACGGATGCCGGGGAATTTCTCGATCGCGGCGAGCACATCGAGCGTTGCGGCGTCGCCGTCCGGGTCTTCGCCGGCACCAAGCGCCTTCGCCTTCTGCCGCCGCGCGCCGCCGGTCAAGTATGAAGAGAGCTGGAACAGCATGTCGGGCGCTGGCGAAAGCGACACGCCGTCGGTCAGCACGTCGCGCAAGGCGCGTCCGCCGATCGGGAAGTCCGCCGGCGCATCGAGCGCCTTGATGACGGCGTCGACCAGCGCGGGATCGTTGGTCGGGAAGATGCCGAACGAGTCGCCGACGGTGTAGTCGATGCCGGTGCCATCAAGGTCGATGTCGATGTGCCAGGTGGTCTTCTCCGAACCCGCGCGATTGAGCCGCGTGCGGGAGAGGAATTTTCCGGTGGCCGGATTGTCGCGCGTCGGGATGGATGAGACCGGCGCAGTCGGTGCCGCAACAGCGGGTTTCGCGGCAGGTTTCGCCGCCGGCGCCTTGCCGAGCTCGTCGTAGAGCGACTTCAGCATACGGGCGGTTTCCTTGCCGCCCGGCACGC
>DATEKY010000694.1:0-6134 GCA_035277225.1 Xanthobacteraceae bacterium | reverse complement strand
CTCGGCAAGACGGACGACTATTTCGAAGGCATGCGCGGCGAGCTGCAGCGCAGCCGCGACCGCTTTACCAAAGGGTTGCGCGACCTCGGCTTTCCGGTGATCGATGCCGAGGCGACCTATTTCGTCAACGTCGATCTCGCTTCGCTCGGCCTCAACGAGGACGACGAGACCTTCTGCAAGCGTCTCGTGCTGGAGCACAAGGTCGCCGCCATTCCGGTCTCGGCGTTCTACGCCAGCGATCCGATCCGCTCGGTGGTGCGCTTCTGCTTCGCCAAGCGCGACGCGACGCTCGATGCCGCGCTCGAGCGGCTCGGCGGCGCGCTGAAGAAGGCGTAGCTCCGCTCTTGTAGGGTGGGCAAAGCGCGTCGCCGCGAGAGCGGCGATGCGCGTGCCCACGCGCACAAGGCACGGTGTTGCGGTGGGCACGGCGCGAAGACGCGCCTTTGCCCACCCTACGACCTACTTGCCAACCTTCACGCCAAATCCCGCCAGCACCACCGCCAGCGCCAGGAGAGCGATTGCGATCACGAGCAACCAGCGCGTTTTCGAGGTCAGCGACTTCGTCCGCTCTTCCTCCGACTTGTGGCTGATCACGAAGGTCTTGTTGGTCGAGCCGCTCGCCGGCTTTCCGATCAGGCCGCCCTGGTGCACTTCGCCGAGCACGTAGATCGCGATGTCGGGCGCGAGGATGCTTTCCTTGCGCCGGTAGGTGGCGTTCGAATTGGAGAGCGCCGACAGGACGCCGCCGATCACGCCGCCGCCGCCGCCCGGCGGCGCGGTCGGCTCGTTGACCGTTTGCACCGCCTCGACCTCGGCGCCGTCGAAATCGATCCCGACCCTGCCGCTGCCGTCCTCGACCAGGCACTGGCCGTATGTCATGTTGGAGTAGACGGTCGTGGTGCGGGTCTTGCGTTCATCGCGGCCGTTCGAGTCGCGTTCGTAGTAGGTTTCCTCGCGCTCGATCTCGCATTTGTAATAGGCGGCAGGCTGCCCGGAATATTCCGCCTTGAGCGGCACGCGTACGCGCAACGTGCCTTTCACCTCGACCGCGGTGCCGGGCGCGAGCGCCGCCACGCTGCCGGCGCCGCTCGTCTCCAGCGACGCCATCAGGGCGATCTCGCGCCCGACGCGGCTGCGCCACCACATGAAACCGAGGCCGCCCAGCGCCGCGACCGCGGCGCAGATTCCGAGCACGAGATTCATGACGTTCCCCCGGCTGCCCGGAGGGAAGATAGTGCATGATCCCGAAAAGTGGGAACCGGTTTTCGGACAAGATCATGCACCGGCAAAACCGCGCGCAAACAAAAACCCCGGGGCGCGCTGCCCCGGGGTTCTGCAAGTCCGTTGGTCGAAACTCAGTAGCGCGCCACGAGCGGCCCGCCGCCGAATTTGTAGTTGATGCCGAACTTGACCGCGTGGATCTGCTGATCGATCTCGGTCGAGGTGAACGGCGCGAACGACACGTTGCGCGTGCCGAAGTCCATGAAGTTGTACTCGATCTTGCCGCTCCAGTTCGGTGCGAAGGCGTATTCGATGCCGGCGCCGGCGGTCCATCCGATGCGCGTCTCGCTCAGCTCGACGGTGCCCGGGAAGGTGTAGAAGTTGGTGCTGTACTTGTCGTGCGCCCAGGCGACACCGCCCTTGCCGTAGACCAGCCAGCGGTCGAACGCGAGGCCGAGGCGGCCGGTCAGGGTCGAGGTGAAGTCCACCGTCGTGTCGAAGTTCGCGCCGAGCGGCAGGCCGATCACCGGGCCGATGGTGCTGCCGCCCTTGATGTCGGCCCACGAGAAGTCGCCTTCCACGCCGAACACGAACATGCCGGTCTGGTAGTTGAAGCCGACCTGGCCACCGCCGAGGAATCCGTCGGCCTTGTGCGAGACGTTGCCGAACCCGACGAGGTCCTGCCACGACTTGTCGGCCCAGCCGTAACCGATGTGTCCGCCGATATAGAATCCGGTCCAGTCATACGTGACCGGCAGCGCGCCCGCGGGCGGGGCCTTGTAGACCGGGCGGCTGAGATCCGCCGCCATCGCGCCGCTGCCAAACATCGCCGCACCCGCCAGCCCCAACAGAGCAAGCTTCACGCGACGCATCGTGCCCTTATGCATCCTATTCTCCACCTGAGTATCACGCCCCACTGGAACGTCTCGAAGGCGGGCTGAGTAGCCCCGGCTCGCGTCCCAATTGCGGCAAGAACGCGCGCAAATGCGGCGCGTTCCGCGCCGCACCTGTGTTGAGTCCGGCGTGTGTTTTTTTTGTCACGAAAAGTTCCCGCGACCCTTCGTCAACCGGCTGGAATGAAACGCATTTTTCACCGTGTTGCGGCGAGTTGGAACCGCCGCTAGCGTTCGGCGCCGGATCACGGGAGCACGGTTTCGATGCGCAGGGCGGCAATTGCGGCGGCGGCTTTGCTGATGTTTTGCGGCGCGGCGCACGCGCAGCAGGCGAAGCAGCGAATCGTCAATGTCTACAACTGGTCGGACTACATCGACCCGACGGTGCTGGAGAACTTCACCAAGGAGACCGGCATCAAGGTGAAGTACGACACCTTCGACTCCAACGACATGCTGGAGACCAAGCTGCTCGCCGGGCGCACCGGCTACGACGTCGTGGTGCCGACCGCGTATTTCCTCGCGCGCCAGATCAAGGCCGGCGTGTTCCAGAAGCTCGACAAGAGCAAGCTGCCGAATCTGAAGAATGCCTGGGAGGACATCGCGGCGCGGCTTGCCGCCTACGATCCGGGCAACCAGTACGCGGTCAATTACATGTGGGGCACGACCGGCATCGGCTACAACGCCAAAAAGGCGCGCGAGGTGCTCGGCGCGGACGGCAGGATCGACAGCTGGGACGTGATCTTCAAGCCCGAGACGATCGCGAAGTTCAAGGATTGCGGCGTGCATCTGCTCGATGCCGCCGACGACGTGTTCGCCGCGGCGCTCGCCTATCTCAAGCTCGATCCGAACACCAAGGAGCAGGCCGATCTGGAGAAGGCTGCCGAGCTGCTGACGAAAATCCGCCCGTTCGTGCGGAAATTCCACTCGTCGGAATATCTCAATGCGCTCGCCTCGGGCGAGATCTGCCTCGTGCTCGGCTACTCGGGCGACGTCAAGCAGGCGCAGAAGCGCGCCGCGGAGGCGAAGAGCGGCATCGAGATCGCCTATGCGATCCCGAAGGAGGGCGCGCAGCTCTGGTTCGACAATCTCGCGATCCCGAAGGACGCCAGGAACGTCGCCGAGGCGCACGCGCTGATCGACTATCTGCTGCGTCCGGACGTGGCAGCGAAGAATTCCAACGTGATCTCGTACGCCAACGGCAATGCCGCGAGCCGCGCGCTGATCGACAAGGCAATCAGCGAGGACAAGACGGTCTATCCCGACGACGCCACGATGAAGACGTTCTACACGATCCAGTCGCACGATCAGAAAACGCAGCGGCTGATGAACCGGCTGTGGACGAGGATCAAGACGGGGAGGTGAGGCAGCTCCGACCCTCATGGTGAGGAGCCGCGCGTAGCGCGGCGTCTCGAACCATGGCTCGGAGCGCGGAGCGGGCCGCCGTCCTTCGAGACGCACGGCCTTTGGCCGTGCTCCTCAGGACGAGGGCCAGCTACCTCCACCTCCGGTGCAGCCACAGCCATTGCTCCGGATGCTCGCGCACCCAGCCTTCCACGACCGACGTGATGATCTGCATCGTGCCCTGGATGTCGACCTTGCCGTCGGCGTCGCGCGCGGGCGCGATCTCGTCGGTCAGTTCGCCCCAGAACGAATTGCCGTCGCCCTGGCGAACCACGCGCACGCCGCGGATTGCTGCGCCGGAGTGGCGCGCGAGCTGCGCGATCAGCGGGTTCGCCTTGGCCCAGCGGCCGAAGAACACCACGTCGACGCCCTTCACCATGTGCTGGTCGACCAGCATGCCGACATGCTCGCCGCGTTCGAGCGCGTGCAACAGCCGCACCGGCGCATCGAGTCCGCTCGGGATGAGATTGCCCATGCAGCCCGCGCGCATCTTCACCACCGCGTCGGCGGCGGCGCCGAGATTGGGGCGGCGGTACAGCAGATTGGAGCGGACGTTGTAATAGGCGGGCGCGAGCGCCGGCACTTCCCAGTTGGCGAGGTGCGCCGAGAACACGAGCGTCGGCTTGCCGGAGTCGCGGATCGCGAGGAAACGCTCGAATGCGATCCGGTCGTAGACCACATCGGCCGCGCCGCCGCGCTCGAAGTCGAGCACCTTCATGCGGTCGAGATGCGCGAACTCGGCGCCGACCCGGCCGAGGTTTTCCCACACCCCGCCCAGGATAACTTCGATCTCCTGAGGCGACTTGTCGGGGAAGGCCGCCACGAGATTCTCGCGGCCGATTTTGTGCTCGGGAAACCACGGCCCGACCGCGCGCATCATGCGGCCCACGACATTCGATGTGCGCTTGCGGTCCACCAGCCGCAACAGGCGCAGCAGTCCGACCGCGGTCCAGCCGACGACGGCATCGAACCACGCCTTCAGGAGCCCGCCCGGTCTGCCGCGCGCGGCCACGTCAGAACGTCACGATGATCTTGCCGAACACGTTTCGGCTTTCGATCCGCGCAAGCGCGCTCTCGAAATCGGCAAGCGGCACTTCGGTGTCGATCACGGGCGTCAGCCCGCCCGCCATCTTGGCGAGGCTCTCATGCACGTTGCGGATGGTGCAACCGAACGAGCCGAGGATGCGATACTGCTGCAGGTAAAGCTGGAACAGGTTGATCTGCGTCGACTGCCCCGAGGTCGAGCCGCAGGTCACCAGCCGGCCGCCGCGCTTGAGGCAGAGCAGCGAGCCATTGAAGGTGTCCGGGCCGACATGCTCGAACGCGACGTCGACGCCTTTCTTGCCCGTGAGCTTGCGCACGATCGTCTCGAAACGGTCCTTGCGGTAGTTGATCACGTGATCGGCGCCAAGCGCCTTCGCCTTGGCGGCCTTCTCGTCGTCGCCGACCGTGGTGATCACAGTCGCGCCGATCTGCTTGCCCATCCTGATCGCGCTGGTGCCGATGCCGGAGCCGCCGGCCTGCACCAGGATGGTCTCGCCGCTTTCGAGCTTCGCGTTGTCGAACAGCATGTGTTGCACCGTACCGAACGCGATCGGCGCGCAGGCGGCGTCGCGGAAGCTCACGTTGTGCGGCACCGGGATCACCAGCCGCGCCGGCATGTTCAGCAGGTCGCGCGCGAACCCGTCGACATGAAAGCCCATCACGCCCGCGACGTTCTCGCACAGGTTATCGCGCCCTTCGCGGCACGCCTTGCAGTGCCCGCAGGTGAGCCCGCCGTAGCCGACGACCATGTCGCCCGGCTTGAAATTGGTGACGCCCGCGCCGACCGCCGCGATCTCGCCGGCCGCCTCCACGCCCACGACCAGCGGCAGCTTGCGCTTGGCGAATGCCATGCCGCGCCAGCCCCACACGTCGAGATGATTGAGCCCGATCGCCTTGATGCGCAGCTGCACCTCGCCGGCGCCGGGCGCTCCCGGATCGGCCACGGTGAGCAGCTCGACCTTGCGGTCGGCGACGAGGGTCAGCGCACGCATCGTGCCTCCGGCCGGGCGCGGCGGCTCCGCATCAGCGGTGGATGCCGATGGACGCGGTCAGGCCGCCGTCGACCGGGAGATACGCGCCGGTGATGTAGGCGGCCTGCGGCGACATCAGGAAGCCGACGATGCCGGCGATCTCGTCCGGCGTCGCGAAGCGCCTGGCCGGGATCTGGCTCTCCATGCTCTCGCGGAACTTGGCGAACTTGGAAATCATGTCGGTGTCGATGAAGCCCGGCGCGACGTAGTTCACCGTGATGTTGCGGCTCGCGACCTCGACCGCGAGCGTGCGCACATAGCCGAGCAGCGCGGCCTTCGAGGCGGCATAGGCCGCATTGCCCTGATTGCCGCGCTCGGCGGTGACCGAGCCGATCACCGCGACACGGCCGTCCTTCGCGCGCATCATCTGCCGCACCAGCACGGTGGCAAGCCGCGTGAACGACCAGAAATTCACCTGCATCGCGGCCTCGGCCTTGGCCTGGTCGAGCATCACGGCGAGCGTGTCGTAGGACTGGCCGGCATTGTGCACGAAGGCCGCGTAGGGGCCTTCCTTCTCGATCGTCTGCGCCAGTGCGTCGACCTG
>DATEKY010000693.1:0-3601 GCA_035277225.1 Xanthobacteraceae bacterium | reverse complement strand
GGCCGGCAAGCTGGTGTTTCCCGGCGGCCGCATGGAAGCCGGCGACAAGAAGATGCCGGTCGCGACCGACCTCGACCCGCACGCCGGCACGCGGCTGATGCGCGCCGTGCGCCGCCCAAGCCTCGCCAAGGCGCGCGCGCTCGCGCTCGCGGCGATCCGCGAGACCTACGAGGAGACCGGCCTGCTGCTCGGCAAGCGCGTCGAGGCCGTGCCGGCGGTGCCGGAGGGTCCGTGGCAGGCCTTCGCCGACGCGCACGTGCTGCCCGATCTCGCGGAGCTGCATTTCATCGTGCGCGCGATCACGCCGCCGCGCCGCCCGCGCCGCTTCGATGCGCGCTTCTTCGCCGTCGACGTCGGCGCGATCGCGCACAAGGTCGACGGCAAGGTCGGCCCCGACAGCGAGCTGGTCGAGCTGGTCTGGCTGCCGATCGCGGAGGCGAAGAAGCACGACCTGCCGACCATTACGCAGGTTGCACTCGACGAGCTGGAAGCGCGCGTGGCGAAAGGGTTCGGCCACGATCTGCCGTCGCCGTTCTACCGCATGCTGCACAAGCGCTTCGTGCGTGCAGAACTGTGATGTTTCCTGGCGATGCGAGAGAATCTTCGCCCTGTCATTAACATTTGACAGATCTGCGGCAAGTATTCGGCAATTTATATTTGCGGCTGCCGAAATTATCGGCTGGTCAATTCTCCGGGCGGCGCGCATACTTTTCGCATTCGTCGGCACTGCGGGGCGGCAGGCGTCGGCGGCAGTAAGAACGCGTGCTCCCGCCTGAGGAGCGTTGTCGTGGTCAGCACCACACAGTTTTCGGAACAGCCCGTGCTCTGCCCGCGCTGTCAGAAGCCGATGCTGCGCGGCGCCGCAAAGCCGATCATGTTCACTAGCGGCCTGAGCGACGTCGTCTACAGCTGCGAGGCCTGCGGCACCACCACCACCCGCACGATCAATCGCGACGGAACGCTGCATACGGCGGCCAAGAGCGCCTGACGAGGACCTCTTGTCGGGCAAATCAGTGCGCGCCAGACTGACGGCGCTATGGGGCCGGTTCGCCGAACGATCAACTTCCTGTTCGCGCTTGCGCTGACCGTCGTGGGGCTCGGCGGCTTGATCTATCTGGCACTCTTCGCGGATGGATGGCGCGGCTTCATGCCGATCGGCGCTGGCTTCATCGGGTTCCTAGGCGCATACTGGCTTTGGGCCGATTTCATCAAGGCCGACGAGAGGCCAGAATGAGGATTCGGGCGCGTTTTCCTTGACATTTCGGCCGCCGGAACTAGGGTCCGGCCAAATTCCAGGATCAGAGGTTCCCTATGGCCAAATCGACCACCATCAAGGTCAAGCTCGTGTCGAGCGCCGACACCGGCTTCTATTACGTGACCAAGAAGAATTCGCGCACCATGACCGAAAAGCTCACGATGAAGAAGTACGATCCGGTCGCCAAGAAGCACGTCGAATTCCGCGAGGCGAAGATCAAGTAGACTTGGCCGATCACGGTCAATTGTCGAGGGCGTCCGCACGGGCGCCCTTTGCTTTTCGGCGCGCCGCTTCATAATCCGCGCCGATCCGGAGAACGCTCATGCGCGCGCTGTTACGGCTGCTCCCCCTGCTCGCTTTGCTATTGGTTACGCCTGCGCTGGCCGACGGTCCGCATCGCCTGGCGCTGCAGATCAGCGACAACGACCCTGACAAGATGAATGCGGTGCTCAACGTCGCCGCCAACGTGTCGAAGTACTATTCCGACAAGGGCGAAGAGGTCGAAATCGCGATCATCGCGTTCAACGCCGGCCTGCACATGCTGCGCGAGGACACCTCGCCGGTGAAGCCGCGGATTTCGGGCTTCACCAAGAGCATGCCGAACGTCAGCTTCAAGGCGTGCCAGAATACCATCGACGCGATGGGCAAGCGCGAGAACAAGGAGATCCCGATCGTGGCGAATGCCGAGCACGTGCCGGCCGGCGTCGTCACCCTGATGGAATTGGGCGAAAAGGGGTGGACCATCGTCCGGCCGTGACGAGGCCTGTGCGGTCTTGTGGAAATCCTGCGATTTACAGGACCCGGGAAGGTGGCCGGCCGAGGGCGGTGCCTTTGAGGAGGCCACTCACACCACCCCCGGACCGGCCGAACCCCACGGGCCTCAGGAGATGCGGCGGACCTGAGCATTCCGTAGGGCATTCAAAGCGATATGCAACGATCTTGGTGCGAAGCTCTAAAGCTCGCAACGCGCTCCGCTGCTGTCTTGAAGCTAATTGAACCGGCGCGGAAAGCAACGCTCCGGAGCCCCTCAGGGTGGGGAGATTCGCCGGTAGTGTAAAGAGTTAGGGTTTATCGGGAACCCGCCGAAGGCCATCCCGGACGCCGTGCAGCGCCATCTGGGAGCCATTGCGCCGCCGGTCGCCGGGATGACAGCCGCCCAGCCTACGCCGCGTCCGCGACCACGCGGTTGCGCCCGTCGCGCTTCGCCCGATACAGCGCCTGGTCGGCGCGCTTCAGGATCGTGGCGCCGGTATCCGTGTTGCTGCCGAGCCCCGCGAGCCCGATCGAGAGCGTCACGTCGATCGCCTTGGCGCCCTGCTCGATCGCGAACGGCTCGCCCGCGATCCTGCGGCGGATGCGTTCCGCGACCAGCGCCGCGACCGCCATGTCGGTCTCCGGCATCACGATCACGAACTCCTCGCCGCCGTAGCGGCAGGCGAGATCGATGCCGCGGATCGACTTCTTCACCCGCACGGCGAACTCGCGCAGCACGTCGTCGCCGGCGTCGTGCCCGTGGGTGTCGTTGATCGACTTGAAATAGTCGATGTCGAGCACCAGCAGCGAGAGCGGCTTGCCGCGCGCCGCCGCCTGCTCCACCAAGGTCGAGAGATGGCTCTCCATGTAGCGGCGATTGTACAGGCCGGTGAGGCCGTCGGTGATCGCCATCTCCATCGATTGCTGCACGTTGTCGCGCAGCCGCACGGTGTAGCGGCGGCGGCGGATCTGCGTGCGCACGCGCGCGAGCAGCTCGTTCTTGTCGACCGGGCGCACCAGGTAGTCGTTCACGCCGATCTCGAGCCCGCGCAACAGCCGCGCATTGTCCTCGGCTTCGGCGATCATCAGGATCGGCACGCCGCGCGTGCGTTCGAGCGAGCGCACCTGGCTGCACAGCCGCAGGCCGTCGAAACCGTTGAGGCCGAGCGACACGATCATGCACTCGTAGTCGGCCTCGGCCGCGTGGAACAGCGCCTCTTGCGGGTTCGACTCGACGTCGACCGTGTGTTCGGCGGTCAGGATGCCCGCGAGCCGCTCATAGGAGCCACGCTTGTCGTCGACCAGCAGCACGCGGCCCTTCATGCCGGTCTCGTTGACGGCGGCGAACTCCGGATCGTTGATGCCGATCTCGCGCGACGTCACGGCGCGCATGCGCAATTCGTCGGCCGCCATCTTCAGCCGCACCAGCGAGCGCACGCGCGCGAGCAGCGCGATGTCGGAGACCGGCTTGGTGAGGAAATCGTCGGCACCGGCCTCGAGCCCGCGCAACAGCCGCGCGTTGTCTTCGGCTTCGGCGATCATCAGGATCGGCACGCCGCGCGTGCGTTCGAGCGAGCGCACCTGGCTGCACAG
>DATEKY010000692.1:0-2542 GCA_035277225.1 Xanthobacteraceae bacterium | reverse complement strand
GGCGTGATGACCGCCAAGCGACGCTCCTTCGCACGGCAATACGCCGCGATCGCGATCTTCGCGGTGCTCTATCTCGCGCTCGGCTTCCTGGTGCGCAATTCCTACTACCAGCTGATGATGACGCTGGTGCTGATCTGGGCGATCATGGGACTCGGCTGGAACATGCTGTCCGGCTACAGCGGCATGATCTCGTTCGGCCACGCGGCCTTCTTCGGCCTCGGCGCCTATACGATGACCATCGCGTTCGTGAAGTTCGGCATCACGCCCTGGCTCGGCATTCCGATCGGCGTCCTGGTCGGCGTGATCGCCGGCGTGCTGATCGGCATCCCGACGTTCCGCCTGCGCGGTCATTATTTCGCGCTCGCGATGCTCGCCTACCCGCTCGCCATGCTCTACGTGTTCGAATGGATGGGCTACCAGGAAGTCTCGCTGCCGATGAAGCGCGAGAACCCCGCCGCCTACATGCAGTTCAACGATCAGCGCGCCTACATGGTGATCACCATGGTGGTCGTGGTGATCTGCATGATCATCTCGCTGCATGTCGAGCGCTCGCGCTTCGGCCGCTCGCTGCTCGCGATCAAGCAGAACCTGCCGGCCGCGGAAGCCGCCGGCATCAACGCGGCGCGCTGGCGCATGTACGCCATGATGCTCTCGGCCGCGATGGCGGCGGCGGCGGGCGGCATCTACGCCGTGATCCTGCTGGTGGTGACGCCGCTCACCGTGTTCGGCGCGCTCACCTCCGCGCAGGCGCTGATCGTCACGCTGTTCGGCGGCGTCGGTACGTTCTGGGGTCCGATCATCGGCTCGGCGATCCTGATCCCGCTGGCCGAAACGCTGCATGCCGAGCTCGGCCACATCCTGCCCGGCATCCAGGGCGTGGTGTACGGCGTCGCCATCATCGTGATCATCCTGGTGGCGCCCGACGGCATCTACTGGAAGGTGCGCGACCGCATCATGGCGCGGCGGAGCCTGACTTCCCCTGCCCAGCCGACGCCGGTCGTCGAGACCGCATCGATCGCAGCCGACGCGCCGCGGCCCGCGTTCGGCGCGCCGATCCTCGAATTGAACGACGTGTCGCGCGCCTTCGGCGGCCTGAAGGCGGTCGAAGGCGTCACGCTGTCGGTGCCGGAGGGCACGATCTACGGCATCATCGGGCCGAACGGCGCGGGCAAGACGACGCTGTTCAACGTCATCAACGGTTTCCTCGCTGCCGACCGCGGCACGATCCGCTTCGCCGGCCAGGAGATCGGCAAGCTCAAGCCGCACGAGGTTTGCGCACGCGGCGTCGGGCGTACGTTCCAGGTGGTGCGCTCCTTCCCGCGCATGACCGTGCTGGAGAACGTCGTGATCGGCGCCTTCGTCGGATCGAAGACCGACGACGAGGCCGAACGGCTCGCGATGGAGGCGCTCGCGCGGGTCGGCATGGCCGACCATCAGGCGCACATGCTGGCCGGCGGGCTCACCACCAGGCAGTTGCGCCTGATGGAGCTTGCACGCGCGCTCGCGCCCAAGCCGCGCCTGCTGCTGCTCGACGAGACCCTCGCCGGCCTCGGGCAGAACGAGCTCGACGACGTGCTGCCGGTGATCCGGCGCGTCAACCGCGAAGGCGTCACCATCGTGATCATCGAACACACGATGCACGCGATGGTGAAGCTCGCGGATCATTTCAGCGTGCTCGATCACGGCCGGCTGATCGCGAGCGGCGTGCCGGCCGAGGTCACCAAGAACCCCGCCGTGATCGAAGCCTATCTCGGCAAGAAGTGGATGGACCGTGCTAAAGATCAGGTCGCTTGACGTCGCCTATGGCGGCCTGCGCGCGTTGAGCGGCGTTTCGCTCGACGTCGAGCGCGGGCAGTTCGTCGCGGTCGTCGGGCCGAACGGCGCCGGCAAGACCACGCTGTTCAAGACCATTTCCGGCGTGGTCACGCCGGTCGCGGGCGAGATCACCTACAACGGCGCGAACCTGCTCAGCGTCGCGCCGGCCGAGCGCGCGCAGCTCGGCATCGCGCACGTACCGGAGGGGCGGCAGGTATTCGCCTCGATGACGGTGATGGAAAATCTCGAAATGGGCGCCTACACGCGCAAGGGACAGGAGCGCTGGAGCGAGACGCTGCCGATGATCCTGCAGCTCTTCCCGATTCTGGCGGAGCGGCGCGACCAGCTCGCCGGCACGCTGTCGGGTGGCGAGCAGCAGATGCTGGCGATCGGGCGCGGGCTCGCCTCGGCGCCGGAGCTTCTGATGCTCGACGAACCCTCGATGGGGCTTGCGCCCGCGATCGTCGACGCGATCTTCGAGCGCATTCAACTGATCCACAAGAACGGGCTGACCATCCTGCTGGTCGAGCAGCGCGTCGCCGAGGCACTCGAGACCTGCGACCACGGCTACGTGCTGGAGACCGGCCGCGTCTCGATGGAAGGCAATCACAAGACGCTGATGTCGGACGAGCGCGTGCGGCGCGCCTATCTCGGCATGTAGGTTGGGAATGCGGTGCCGGGGCGCACCGAGCGTTGAGAAGAAACGAAGTCAGATACGGAGGAGTGA
>DATEKY010000691.1:0-7705 GCA_035277225.1 Xanthobacteraceae bacterium | reverse complement strand
CCTCGACGCCTACATGACGGGCGTGCACGCCGGCCTCGATGCCTGTCTGCTCGATGGCGCGCTCCCGCCGCTCGCGCGCATCCGCCGTTTTTTCGAGATGACCCAGGAGGCCTACCGGCAGGAGGGCTATCTCGGCTGCCTGATGGGCGGGCTCGGCCAGGAACTGTCCGGAGTCAGCGACCTCTTCCGGCACAAGATCGACTGGTGCCTGTCGTCGATCTCCACGCGCATGGCCAAGTGCCTGACGGAGGCGCGAGAGCGCGGCGATATCCCCGCCGCCTGCAACGTGCCAGAGATGGCGGATCTTCTGGTCGACTGCTGGGAAGGGGCGGCGCTGCGCAGCCGCCTGCGGCGCAATCCGACCTCGCTCACCGCGATGCTCGACTTCTACATTCGCTCGGTCGCGGCGGGCGGGGCGGACGGGAGCGCCAGGTTACCGGCGTCGTGATGGATCGATCGGTGCAAAAACGAAAGCGCCGGCTGGATCAGCCGGCGCCGTTAGCAACTCATTAACGATACGAACTCTACTGACGGTACTGCTGGATACGCGTCGTGCGCAGGCCGGCGAGACCGTGCCGGTCGATCGAGTATTGCCAGGCGAGGAACTCCTCCACCGTGAGCGTATAGCGGGTGCAAGCCTCCTCAAGGGACAGAAGCCCGCCGCGCACCGCGGCGACGACCTCGGCCTTGCGGCGAATGACCCAGCGTCGCGTGCCCGGAGCCGGCAGATCGGCAATGGTCAGCGGACTGCCGTCGGGCCCGATGACGTATTTGACCCTCGGGCGATGGGGTTCGGTCATTGGTACTCTCACACACAAACAACACTGATACTCGCCGCAGAATAGCCGGACGGGTTTAAAATTTGGCTAAGCACACGTGTCGAAAGTGCAAACAAATCAATAACGCGCAGGGACAGGCGGCGGGCTGGGGAAAACTCCCAACCTCATCCTGAGGATGAGGTTCGAGTAGCTTACAGCCCCGGCCGCACGACTCGCTTGATCTTGTCCATCGTGAAGTTCTGCCCTCCGATCGAAAGCGTCGGCGGGCTCGCATTCAGGTCGACGCTGTCGACCGTGCCGGACACCTGCGTCGAGATTGCCACGCTCTGGCCGCTCGTATCCTTGGCCGAGATCGCCAGCGTGTAGTTGCCGTCCGGATATTTGGTGCCGTTGTTGCCGCGGCCGTCCCACTGGAAGTTCTGCTGCCCGGCATTGACCGTATAGTTGCCCGAATAGACCAGCGCGCCGGTCGAATCCTTGATGTTGATCGTTGCGCTCGACGGCTTGTCCGACGCGAACACCCAGCTCGCCCTGCCGCCCTCGAGTTTCGCGGTCGAGCCGTCGACCGTCGCGGTCGAGCCGAGATAGGCCATCGCGGCGGTCGATTGCGCCATCTGCTCGATGCTGATCAGCGAGGCGAGCTGCGTGTTCATCTTCATCTGCTGCTCGACCTGGGTGAACTGGACGAGCTGCTGGGTGAACTGGTTGGTGTCGAGCGGTTCGAGCGGGTTCTGGTTCTTCAGCTGCGTGGTCAACAGCGTGAGGAACGAGTCGAAGTTCTTCGCCATCGTGGCGGCGTCGTTGGTCGTCTTCATCGTCACGCCGGCGGTTTGGCTCGGCGTGGTGCCCGTCGCCGAGGCGACCGGATTGAGAATGCTTGCGAGCGTGTCAGCCATGGCCTGTCCTCACACCCTGATGTCGATGCCGCCGCCGAGCCCGATCAGCCGGCCGTAGCCGCGCCGCGCCGCGTCCGCGGCCGCGCTGTCGTCTTCCGGAATGACGAGATGCGACGCCGCGGCGTTGTCGCGCGCCTGCTCGCGGCCGAAATTCTGGTCGCGCAGCGAGAACTGCATCCCGCCCTCGGTGTTGAGGCCGGCCTGCTGCAGCGCGCGCTCGAGCTGCGGCGCGTCGCGGCGCAACAGGTCGAGCGTCTCGGCGCGCTCGACGATCAGCCGCGAGGTCACCTTGCCGCCGTGATCGACGTCGAGCCGCACGTCGATGCGGCCGAGCTCGGGCGGATCGAGGCGGATGTCGAAGCGCTTCAGGCCTTCCTGCGCGCGCGCCACGATCTCGACCGCGACGCCGGCGAGCGGCACCGGATTGTCGGTCTCGACGCGCAGCGCCGGATGCGGAAGCGTCGCTGTCAGCGACGACGACAGCGCAAGTCCGAACGGCATGAGCGGCGCGTTGGCCGGCATGCCCGCGACCGGCGCGGCTGTCGGCGGCAGGGCAGGGGCATCGGCACGGGCTTCGGACGAAACCGTGCGCGGCGCGGCCGGCTCGGCGGCGTGCGACTGATGCGCTGGCTTTGCCTGCGGGTCGGCCGGTGCTTGCGAGACTTCAGGCTGGTTATTGGCAGGTGCGGCCGCGCGCGTGTCCGGCGCATGCTTGATCGATGCGTGCGGCTCGAACGCGGGCTGACCGGACTGCTGACCGGACAACTGGGCGGACTTGGGCCTGTCGGCTTCGGTCTCTTGTTCCGGTTGCTTCGGTTCGACTGCGGCAAGTTCCTTCGGTGCGGCGAGCTTGGGCGTATCGGATGCAGCCGCCTCCCCATCCGCTTCGGCCGATGAAGGCGCGGCCGACTTCGGCGCCTTGTCCTTTCCATCCGCCGCGACCGGGGCCGGCGCCGGTGTTGCCTCGGCTGCCGCAGGATCGGCGGGCGCGACCGGGGTGGGCGCCGCGGCGACCGGCGCGACATCCGCATCGGCCGTCGGCGCGATCACCGGAGCAGGCGCAGCCTGAACCGGCAGCGCAACCGCGACCACGATCGGCGCGACCTCGGCCGGCTTGGCGTCGGCGACAGGAGCCGGTGCTTCGTCGCTGTCCTTCGCCGCAGGCTCGGCAGTCACGACCGGTGTTTCGGTTTCGCCGGTCGGGGCCGTTGCGGCTTCTCCTTCGGCTTCGACCACGATCGCGTCGAGCGCGGCGGCAACTTGCGCCACGGCTTCGGTCTGCACGGTGTCGCCTTCGGTCGCGGCCGGAGTCTTGGCGGCCGGCGCGTCGGGATCAGAGGGTTGGCCATCCTTGGCCTGCTGCGTGGTTGCGGTGTCGGCGAACTTCGCCGGTTCCGCTGCGTGTTGCAGCCCGGTGTCGGATATGTGCTCGGCGCGCGCTTCAGGCCGCCCGTGTGGCGCGACGTCGTTGCGGCGTTCGCCGCGCGCGGGCCGTTCCGGCCGCGGTGCCTCTGCCGGCTTGTCGAGCATCGCGTCGAACCCGCGGCCCTGGTCGTTCCCGCGCGCACGCGCGGGCTCGGGGCGCAAGGGCCGCGACATGATCGGATCCGGCGCAACTGGCTGCAAGGCGACACCTCGAAGGCGCACAAAGGCGCCCAGGAGATTTGCAAGCGCCGGGCCAGCAGTGTTCCGGACGAATAATCTTTGAAAATCAAAGTGGTGCAAGGATCGGCGGAAGTCGGGCCGGCGCGGCCTCCCGGCATGCCTTGCTGGCGCCCGGCAAGAAATGCCGTCGTGGCCGCGATTTGACCGCGATCATTGCGCCGCCGGTCCCCGGCTTATAGGTATAGCCGCATGCTCAACAGTCTCGACACGCAAGGCCGTCCGCAGGACACGCGGGTCGTCGTCGCCATGTCCGGCGGCGTCGATTCCTCGGTCACGGCTGCGCTGCTCAAGGCCGAAGGCTACGACGTGGTCGGCGTGACGCTGCAGCTCTACGACCATGGCGCCGCGACCCATCGCAAGGGCGCCTGCTGCGCCGGACGTGACATCCATGACGCTCGCGCTGTCGCGGAGCGCATCGGCATTCCGCATTACGTGCTCGACTACGAGGCGCGCTTCAAGGAGGCGGTGATCGACCGCTTCGCCGAGAGCTACGCGGCGGGCGAAACGCCGGTGCCCTGCATCGAGTGCAACCGCTCGATCAAGTTCGCCGATCTTCTCTCCACCGCGCGCGAGCTTGGCGCTCAGGTGCTGGCGACCGGGCACTACGTGGTGAACCGCCGCCTGCCCGACGGCAGCCCCGCGCTCTATCGCGCGCACGAGAGCGAGCGCGACCAGAGCTATTTCCTGTTCGCCACCACGCGCGAGCAGCTCGACGTGCTGCGCTTTCCGCTCGGCGGGCTGCCGAAGCCGCAGGTGCGCGAGCTTGCGCGCAAGTTCGCCCTTGCGATCGCCGACAAGCAGGACAGCCAGGACATCTGCTTCGTGCCGACCGGGCGCTATGCCGACATCATCGCGCGGCTCAAGCCCGACGCCGCGGCGCCGGGCGACATCGTGGATCTCGCCGGCAGGGTGCTGGGACGGCACGACGGCATCATCCATTTCACCGTCGGCCAGCGGAAGGGCCTGAAGATCGCGGCAGGCGAGCCGCTGTACGTGGTGCGGCTCGAGGCCGATACGCGCCGCGTCGTAGTCGGTCCACGTTCGGCGCTGGAAACGCGCACCATCCTGTTGCATGACGTCAACTGGATCGGCGACGGCGCGCTCGACGGCGAGCGGCGGGTGTTCGTCAAGGTGCGCTCGACGCGGCCGCCGCGCGCGGCGTGGCTGAGTGCCGGTCGCGACGGTGTCAAAGTCGAGCTCGCCGACGGCGAGGAGGGCGTCGCGCCGGGGCAGGCCTGCGTGTTCTATGAGTCGGCCGAAGGCGGCGCGCGCATGCTCGGCGGCGGCTTCATCCGCAGCGCGGAAGGTGCGCGGCATGATCGCGCGGCGCTTGCGGCGCACGCCTGATCGCGTATCGTCGCGGCCAAGAGGGGCGAATGGATACTCTCGATCGAGGCGCGGTCGAAAAGGCCTATGCGCGCTGGGCGCCGGTCTACGACATCGTGTTCGGGAAAGTATTCGAGCGCGGCCGCAAGGCCTCGATCGAGGCGGCCGAACGTGTCGGCGGGCGCATCCTCGAGGTGGGCGTCGGCACCGGCATCTCGCTGCCGGATTACGCGCGCTCGAACCGCCTGGTCGGCATCGACATCTCTGCGCCGATGCTGCGCAAGGCGAAGGAGCGCGTCGACAATTTCGCCCTCTCCAACGTCGAGGCGCTCGCCGTGATGGATGCGAAGCATCTGGCGTTTCCGGACGATTCGTTCGACGTGATCGTGGCGCAATACGTCATCACGGCGGTGCCGGACCCGGAAGCGACGCTCGACGAGTTCGCGCGCGTGCTCAAGCCCGGCGGCGAGATCGTGCTGGTCAACCACATCGGCGCGGAGAACGGCGCGCGCAAGGCGTTCGAGCTGGCGTTCGCGCCGCTCGCCCGCCGGCTCGGCTGGCGCCCCGAGTTTCCCTGGGAGCGGCTGACCGCCTGGAACGAGCGCGTGCCGTCGATCCGTTTCATCGAGCGCAAGCCGATGCCGCCGCTCGGCCATTTTTCGCTCATCCGCTACGGCAAGGGTTGAGCTTTCGTATTTCGTAAGGTGGGCAAAGGAGCGCAGCGACGTGCCCACCAGAACAAGCAGGAGACCGCCATGAACGAAGACGCCTTCAACATGAGCGTGCGCAAGTTTCTCAAGAAGGTCGGCGTGACCGCACAGCGCGAGATCGAGCAGGCGGTGCGCGAGGCGGAAGCGAGCGGCAAGCTGAAAAGCGGCGCGCTGCCCGCCAAGGCGACCTTCACCATCGGCGGCGTGAACCTGACCTTCGACGTGACTGGCGAGGTCGAGACCGGGTAAGGGGCGGGCAGTTATCAGGGTCGCGACAAACGTCTGCCGCCCGACGCGCGATGCGCCGCGATAACCGCGGGCGCTAGCTCAAGTCACGTTGGCGCGCGGCTCAATTCACCGCCTGCCTCGCTGCGTCCTTCGCGCCGGGTGTCATGCCGCCCGCGCCGAGCGGACGCGCGGCGATTTCGCTGTGGCCGCATTGCGTGCACTCGAACGTCCAGAGGTCGGTCTCGGCCAGACGCGGATGCGGCTCGATGCCGACGAGGCGGGTCGTGGCGCCGCACTTCTCGCAGGATGTATTGATGGTCATTCACGCCTCCTAATGTTTTGAAGTATTAACAAACTGTACGCCGTTTTTGTGCCGGATGCTACAAATACTTTTTCTATTACTCAGATGCGCTTGATTATTACTTTGAGTGACTGGCGATAATTACGCTCATTACTCGGATTGATCTGAATGATGGGAACGCTGGTAGGGCTGTGAGGAACGTGTTTGACAAAATAGCTGTCTATGAGTAAGGAACTCAAATGACATATTTTGGTTATCATTGGCATGGAGGGTGCCATGAATGACGATCTGCGAGGTGAGCGGCTCCAGCTGATGTTGACCGGCGACGAGCTGAAAGCATTGGACGATTTCCGCTACAGCCGGCGGATGCCGAGCCGCGCGGCGGCAGTGCGCGAGCTTTTGAAGCGCGGGCTTGCCGCGGAGGGCTTTTTGCGCGCGGACGGCGACACCAAGTCGAGCGACTTCGGCGTGCTTGCGCCAGGCCAAAACGACGGCGGCTCCGAGCCGGTCGAAAGATGAGAGCCGCCGGCGTTTAGGCCGGCACGGAACAACCCGCCTTCGGGCCGATTAGGCCCGCATGGTCGGGGCTCCTTATTACAGGTCCGAGGCGCAGCGGTGCCGCAGGCGGGCGGCCGACAATCCGGCATCCGAGGGCGCGAAGCGCTGGCTGCAGCTTGCCGCCGATTACGACCAGCTGGCGGACGCGTTGGAGGCGGATGAAGCGGAACCTCGCGTCCAGCAGAGCGCGATGCAGCAGCAGCCGATGCAGCAGCAACAAAGCAAGGCCGAGCCGGAGGATGATACGTGATCTGGCCGGACCGCGGCGAACTGCTTGCCGAAACCGCCCGCGTCCCTTATGTCCGTGGCCGCCGCGGCAATCGAAGTGCCTGGCGGGGTAGCTCAGCTGGTTAGAGCGGCGGAATCATAATCCGTAGGTCGGGGGTTCAAGTCCCTCCCCCGCTACCAACTTCGTTGGTGGCGCAGCATCACGTCTCAGCGCGAAGGCGATCGTGTTGGCCCAATTCGCCCTCTTGGTGGATTTCCGCCTGCAGGGACGTGGGCCTGCAGGCGGGCATTGCCCAGAGCTTGTGCCGATCAGGTGACGAGTTCAGGTGCCGGAACGGCGGGTTGCTGCTCGGTGACACGTTCGGTCGCGGGTAGTTGCAGGACCGTCGCGCGCTGACCTTCCGCGAGATCGGTCAGCAACAGAATCTGGCCGCCGGGGAATTCGAGCGCGTCGTGGTATGAGTATGGGTCCTGTTGGTTGACGTTGCGGAATCGCGCCACGCGTTCGGTCAGCTTGCGATTGCGGAATGACAGGAATTGCGGCCGATACTCGACGTCGGAGTCGAATGCCAGCTCGGTCCCCGGCAGGATGCAGATCGCGACCTCCGGTTCTCCGGCGGCCATGAAGCCATGGGTCGTTGAGTGGCGGAAACGGGCCGATACAAGCTTGTCGCCAACGGTGGCCGGCCGATGGGCAACGTGTTGAAGGCTGTAGTCGCACATGGGTTAGTCTCCGAGTGTTGTGACCCCAACCGCCCGGGAAATGCGAGATGCCTAATCGCTCAATGTCCGACCTTGCGCCTCGTTCCATGAGGATCATCTATTCTCGCTGACTGGCCGAACGGACGTCGTTCATCGTCCAATCCGCCCCGCCACGGCCCGCACCTTGCGCGGCGCCGCGATGAAGATCGCGACCGCCGACACGATGCTGAGCGCAAGCGCGATCCAGAAGGCAGCCGCGTAGTTGCCGGTATGGTCGTGCAGCAGGCCGGTGATCCACGGGCCGGCCGCGCC
>DATEKY010000690.1:0-4864 GCA_035277225.1 Xanthobacteraceae bacterium | reverse complement strand
TTCGGCAACGCGTATCTTTCCGCCGCCGCCGCCTACGCCCGCCACGACGTCTCGACCGAGCGCAACGTGGCGTTCACCGGCATGTTCGACCGCCTCACCGCCGACTATGGGGCGGACGCCTTCGGCGGCCGCATCGAAGGCGGCTATCGCATCGCGGCAGGCGAGCGCCTCGGCATCACGCCCTACGCGGCGGTGCAGGCGGAACGCCTGCAGGCGCCGAACTACGGCGAGGTCGACCGCACCGGCCTCCTGGCGTTCGCGCTCAACTATGCGGGCCAGAGCTGGAACGACACGCGCAGCGAGCTCGGCGCACGCGCCGATTACCGCATGACGATGGACAACGGCGCGCTGCTGACCCTGCGCGGCCGCGCCGCCTGGGCGCACGACTACGACACCGGCCGCACGATCAATGCCGTGTTCCAGGCGCTGCCCGGTTTCGGCTTCACCGTCGCGGGCGCCTCGCCCGCAGCCGACAGCGCGCTGGTCTCGGCCGGCGCCGAATTGAAATTCCGCAACGGCGTGGCGCTGCGCGCCAAGTTCGACGGCGAATTTTCCGAGCGCTCGAACGTCTACGGCGGCAGTGGCGGGATTTACGTCAGCTGGTAGGACCTATTGCGGCGTCGGCGCGGGCGGCGCGAGCGGCTCGCTCGCGATCGACGCCTGCGCCGCAAGGCCGAGCACACGCCGCGCCGAGGCGAGCGCCGCATCCGCCATCGCGGCATGGCCCTCGGCGGTCGGATGCACGGCACCGCCATAGACCGCGCTGATGATGCCCCAGCTCGCGTCATGGATGTCGGTCGGCTGCTGCGTCGACGGCAACCCTTCCGGATAGGTCATCGCGACGAAATAGCTGTCGTTCGCGGTGCGGATCCAGCGCGCGCGCGGCGCGTAGGCACGGAATTCCGAGACGGCGCGGCCGCAGGTGAGCGGCTCGGTCGCGCCTTCGACCGGGCTCGCGGCGAAGCTCTTGCCGTCGGCCGAGAAGCAGTCGCGGTCGAATTCCGGATCCTGCTCGGAGCGCGCGCACACGCCATGGCCCGCGAAGGCCTGCTGATGCGCATCGACGAAGGTCATGCGGTCGGTTGCCGGATTGGCGCAGGCCGTACCGCCGGTGCACTGCACGATCGCCTTGAGCTGCGGCAGAAAGCGCGCACTGGTGAAGTTCGAGATCTGGCGCAGCCGCTCGCCGTCGAGCTTGAACGCCGGATGCACGTCGAAGCCGGCCTGCCCGCCCGCGCACGGCGCGCCGTCCGCGCGCAGCGCCGGATGCCCGTACGAGACGAACACGACGCGCGAAAGGTCGCCGCCGACCATCGGCTTCAGCGCCGCGCGCAGCTTGCCGAAATTGGCAGGGAGGCTGCCGCGCAGCACGCTGTCGGCGCCCTCCACCGTCTGGATCACGCCGCGCCCGACCACCACGCGGTCGGCGGTCGCATCGATGATCACGTTGGCGACCAAGCCTGAAAAGTCGATGTCGTTTGCCCCGACGGTGAGCAGCACGAGATCGAGCATGCGATCCGGCCGCCCGCGCCGCGCGCCGGCGAGATATTGCTGCAGCTGGGCGATCTGCGCCGGCACCGTCGCCGGGCACGGCCGGTTGGTGGTGCAGTTGAGCTCGCGCGCGCGCTGCGACGAGAGGACGCCGTTGTCGATCGATGCGCCGGTGCAGGCGAGCGGCAGGAACGTCACCGCGACATGCGGGTTCTCGACCGCGAGCGCCAACGCGGTGCGCAGCTGGTAGCCGTAGAGCGAGCGATGGCAAGCCTGGCTGAGCCAGCGCGCGCCGAGCGCGCTCCATTCCGCGAAGTCGCCCGGGCCCCGTCCGCTCTCGCAGCTGCGGTCGCCTTTGTAGCCGGCGCGGCCGGGCCGGTAATATGCGCTTTGCGTGCCACCGAGGAAGCGGCGGAAGCAGAAGCCCTCGTCGGAGAGCGCGACCGGCCGGTCCGGATTGCCCTCGCCGGCCGCGACCGAGTCGCCGAGGCCGGCGATCAACAGGTCGCGCACGAGGATCTCGGTGGTGGCGCGCTGCGGCGGCCCGTCCGGCACCGCGGCGTCGACCGTCACGACGGTCGGCTTGCCGGCGGCGAGGCGAATGCGCACTTCCTCGCCGCACGGCCCGTTGAAGCTGCGCGGCTGTCCGTCGCCCTCGTCGAACACCCAGGAGCAGGTCGTCTGCGGCGGCGCGCCGGCGAGGCGCATCTCGACACGATAATCCTGCGGCGCCAGATACGACTCGCGCTGGCCGTCGCGCTCGCAGGTGTTCATCAGCGCGCCCATCGTGTCGACGCACAGATACGACAGCAGCGGCGCAGCCCAGCCGCGGCCGTCGGTCTCGACCGCCATCTGCTGCTCGGCGGCGAGCACGGTTTTCAGATTGAGCGCCGCGACGTGGCGAAGAAAGTCCTGCTCGCGCCGGAACAGGCGGAAGCGGCTCTTCACCTCCCAGACGATGCGCAAATCCTGCGAGATCGTCGGCGGCAGGATCTGCAGCGGTCCGGGCGCTGGCGCCTGCGCGAACGCAGACGTGACGAGCGCCGCAAGGCACAGCGCGGCGAGCGATAGCTGACGCATGGCAACCCCAGGTTCCCGGTGGGTATGCTCCTAGGGACGTCTGAGGGCAAGATCGCGGCGGAAGGGCGGCGGCGCTTTGGCGGCGCATGATCCGGCGAAGTGGACACCGGTTCGCCGACAAGATCATGCGCCAGGGAAAACCTCTACCCGGTCAGCCGCCCGAGCAATTCGGCGAGCGTACCGGCTGACTTGTCGTCGAGCTTTTCGCCGACGTGTTTCTGGATCGCCTTCGCGTAGACCTTCCAGGTTCGCGCCTGCGTGGCGCGGCCTTTCTCGGTGATCACGACCCATTGCCCGCGCGCGTCGTCCTCGCAGGGTGCGCGCGCCACCAGCCCTTCCTTTTCCAGCCGGTCGAGCAGGCGCGACAGATTGTACTGCGCGACCAGCGTGACCTTCTCGATCTCGACCGGCCGCAGGCGCCCGTCGGCCGAGCGCGCAAGTTCCAGCAGCACGTCGTACCAGGCGAGCGGCGGGCATCCGCCGGCCTTCAGATCGTGCTCGATCGCGCCGAGCACGCGGTCGCGCGCGCGATTGAGCCTGATCCAGGCGCGGGTAACAGCCTCCGAAGGATTGCGCGACATGCATGGCTCCTAGCCGATTCATGCATCTGCATCAAGCTTGACAGTTATATGTACATGCATCTAATTACATGCAATTGCATGAATTGAACCAACCCAAGGAGACCAGCCATGAAGCTCTACTATTCCCCCGGCGCCTGCTCGCTCGCGCCGCACATCGTCGCCCGCGAGGCCGGCCTCGCCGTCGATCTCGTCAAGGTCGACCTGATGACGCACAGGACCGAGACCGGCGCGGACTACTTCGCGATCAATCCGCGCGGCTACGTGCCGGCACTGGAGATCGACGGCGAACTGCACACCGAGGTCGCCGCCCTGGTGCAGTACCTCGCCGAGCAGGCGCCCCACTCGAAACTGCTGCCGCCCGCCGGAACGTTGGAACGCTTCCGCGTGCAGCAGTGGCTGACCTTCGTGTCCTCCGAGCTGCACAAGACCTTCAGCCCGTGGCTGTGGCATGCCGAGACGGCTGAATCGACCAAGCAGGCGGCGCGCGAGAAATTGGCGACACGCTTCACCGAGCTCGACCGGCATCTCGCCGACCGCGCCTACCTGACGGGCGACACCTTCACGGTCGCCGACGCCTACGCGTTCACCATCGTCAACTGGTCAAACTTCCTCAAGATCGACCTCAAGCCCTATCCGAACCTCTCGGCCTTCATGGCGCGCGTCGCCGCGCGGCCGAAGGTGCGCGAAGCGCTGAAAGCCGAGCGGCTCCTCGCCGCGGCAGCGTGAGCGGTGCCATGACGAAGCTCACTCTCATCAGCCACAAGCTCTGCCCCTATGTGCAGCGCGTCGCGATCGCGCTCGCCGAGAAAGGCGTGCCGTTCGAGCGCATCGACATCGACCTCGCCGACAAGCCGGACTGGTTCCTGAAAGTCTCGCCGCTCGGCAAGACGCCGGTGCTGCTCGCCGGCGACACGGCGATCTTCGAGTCCGCCGTGATCCTGGAATATCTCGAGGACACGCAAGAACCGCCGCTGCATCCGGCCGATCCGCTCGAACGGGCCGAGCACCGCGCCTGGATCGAGTTCGGTTCGGCGATCCTGAATGACATCGCCGGCCTTTACGGTGCGGCGGACGAGACGGTGTTCGCCGCCAAAGCGACGGCGCTGCGCGTGAAATTCGCACGGGTCGAGGACAGACTGAAAGCGCCGTGGTTCGACGGCGAACGCTTCAGTCTCGTCGACGCGGTGTTCGGCCCGGTGTTCCGCTATGTCGATGCGTTCGACCGCATCGGCGACTTCGGCATCCTGTCCGGACTGCTAAAGGTCGCCGCTTGGCGCCGCGCGCTCGCGTCGCGGACCACCGTGCAAACTGCGGTCGCGCCCGAGTACCCTGCCCTGCTGTGGGATTTCTTGCGCGCACGCGGCTCGCACATCTCGCGCTTGATGCAAACGGAACGTGCGGCAGCCTAGTAAGCCGATCTGCCGCCGTCCGCCGGAATGGCCGCGCCGGTGACCATCCGCGACTCCTCCGACGCGAGGAACAGCGCGATACTCGCAATGTCCGCCGGCGTGCCGACCCAGAACGGGTAATCCTTCACCCGCTGGTCGGCCTGCTGGTCCTCGGCGGGCTTGGGCGCATCCGGCGTGCCATAGCGCGCCAGAATCCGTTCGGTGAGGATGCGGCCGGCGCAGATCGCGTTCACCCGCACATTGTCCTTGGCATAGGTCCCGGCGAGGGCGCGCGTCAGCGACAGGATGCCGCCTTTCGCGGCC
>DATEKY010000689.1:0-5876 GCA_035277225.1 Xanthobacteraceae bacterium | reverse complement strand
GTGAGGGGCATCCGCGAATAAGTCAGAGGCCCCTCACCCGCCTCGCTTCGCTCGGCACCCTCTCCCCGCTTCGCGGGGCGAGGAAAAGAGGGAGAGACCCGCGCTACCCCGCGAGCCACCCGCCATCCACGACCAGGATGGTGCCGTGGCAATAGTCCGAGGCGCGCGAGGCGAGGAACACCGCCGCGCCGCCCATATCGGTCGGATCGCCCCAGCGGCCGGCGGGAATGCGCGACAGCAGCTTTTCACTGCGCGCCGGATCGTCCTGCAGCGCCTGTGTGGCGTCGGTGCGCACGTAGCCCGGCGCGATCGCGTTCACGTTGATCCCCTTGGCGGCCCATTCGTTCGCGAGCAGCTTGGTGATGCCGGCAACGCCGTGCTTGGCGGCCGTATAGGACGGCACGCGGATACCGCCGACCGACGCGAGGATCGACGCCACGTTGACGATCTTGCCGCCCCCTCCCCGCGCGACCGCACGTTTCGCGAAGGCCTGCGCGAGGAAGAACACGGACTTCAGGTCCACGTTGATGACGTCGTCCCAGTCCTTCTCGCCGAACGCGAGCGGATCGGCGCGGCGGATGATGCCGGCGTTGTTCACCAGAATGTCGGCGCGGCCGGCCCAGGCAATCGTCTCCTCGAGAATGCGCTCGACCGGCTCGATGCTGGCGAGATCGGCCTTCACGGCGAGGTAATCGCCGCCGGCTGTCTTTACCGCCTGCGCGGTCTCGTCTTGTGACGAGCGCGCCACGCCGGCGATCCGGGCGCCGGCCTGCGCCAAGGCGACCGCGATCGCCTGCCCGATGCCGCCGCTCGCGCCAGTGACGATGGCGGTCTTTCCCGTCAGATCGAACAGCGAGGTCATGCGCTTTTGCGCTTCTCCGGCTCGGCGCAGAAATCCATGAGCTGCGCGACCGCATCGCCCGGCTGCGGCGCCTCCAGCGCGGTGGCGATCTGCTGATAGAAGTGCGCGATGCCGAGATACATGTCGCGCGCCGCCGGATCGTCCTCCTGGAACTGGGCGATCTCCTCCATCTCGGCGACCCAGCGATACGCCTTCGGCGGCATGCGCGATACGAAGCCGCGCATCCAGTTCAGCAGCATCGGCTGGCTTTCGGAGAGCTCCTGCAGCAGCGCGTCGGCCGTGCCGCCGCGCGTCGCACCGAGCATCATGGCGGAGCCGATCGCCGTGCAGCCCTTGGTGATGCCCGCGTAAGAGAGCTTCATCGCCGAGGCGGCACCGTTCGGCCCATCCATCACGCGGATCGAGAGGCCATTCTCGCTCAGCTTTTCGAAATCCTTCGCGCCCGGCCCCGACGCATAGAAGATCGTGCGCGAATTCGGACCCGGCGGCGGGCCGATGATGCCGGCATCGACGTAAGTGCAGCCGCTGCCGTCGAGCACCGCGCCGATGCGATTGGCGGTCTGCGGCGAGACCGCGTTGCAATCGACATAGACCGTCTTGCGCCCCGCCCGCTTGATCGCCGGCGCGAGCCGTTCGGCCAGCCCCACCGCATCGCCCGGCGGCACGATCGAGAGTATGAAATCGGACTGCGCCACAAACTCGTCGTCGGTCGCGACCGGAATCGCGCCCGCCTTCTCGGCGCGCGCCGCGCTCGCGGCGCTGCGGCCGGCCAGCGAGGTGATGACGGTCGCGCCGCGCTCGCGCAGGCGCCGCGCGGTCGCCGAGCCCATCTCGCCCATCGCAATGACGCCGATCGTTGTCATCGGATTGTCCTTGTTTTTCAATGCTGTTTTCGCGTAACCGTGATTGTCGCGCGCCATCCAGTGAAGGGCAAGCATGGCTTTCGTTTCCGGCAATCCGACCGTCGACCGCTACATCGCCGACGGCTACGACACCGTGCGCGGCATGTCCTCGCGCTTCGCCGCGACCATCAGCGCGCATGTGCTGCGCCGCCAGAGCGCGCTCGGCATCGCGGGGCATTTCGCCGAGATCGGCACGTTCGAGGGGCGCTTCTTCATCGCGATGGCGCTCGGTCTCGCGCCCGGCGAGCGAGCGCTCGGCATCGACACCTTCAACTGGCCGAACGACGGCCTGCTCGACCTGTTCCATTCGCACTGCGCGCGCCACGGCGTCGCGCAGGATCGCTACATGGCCATCAAGGCCAACGTGCGCGACCTGAGCGTCGAAGAGATCAAGCGCTCACTCGGCGGACCGGTGCGCTTCTGGCACATCGACGGCGATCACTCGCGCGAGGCGCTCACCGCCGATCTCGATCTCGGACTCGCCACGATGCATCCGCAGGGCATCCTCTGCCTCGACGACATGCTGCATCCGGGCTACCCGCTGCTCGTCGTCGCGGTCTACGAGTGGCTCGAGCGCCACCCCGACATGCGCGTGCTCGCCGTGATCGACCGCGAGGACATCGTTGCGGCGGCGAAGTTCATGATCTGCCACAAGGACGCGGTGGCGCTCTACGAGCAGGACCTGATGGACTCATTCAAGGCGCAGCACTTCGTGCTCGGCTCGGAGTGGGAGCGATACTTCTGCGTGGTGCTGACGCCAAGCCCGAGGCTGGCGCAGGTGGATTGATTTTTTTGCGATGCCGTAGGGTGGGCAAAGCGCGTCGCCGCGCTTGCGGCGATGCGCGTGCCCACGGCAGCGCGTTACCCTATGCGCGTGGGCACGCTTGTCCGCGCGTCGCGCGGCCAAGCTTTGCCCACCCTACGTTCTGCATCGCGTGAGAGACACAGAGAGATTACTGCGTCCCCGTCGTGGTCAGCGCATAGACCGCCATCTCGGTGCGCGCATCCGCGATCGAGAACCAGCGGTGCTGTTCGGCGCGGAACGCGCGCCAGTTGTCGAGCACGGTCTTGAACTGCGCGCTCTTGGCGGCCTCCTCGTCGAGCACCTGCTCGAGCGCGGTGCGCAGCGCGCGCAAGGTCTCCGGCGTCAGCACGGTCAGCACCGCGCCCGCCGCCACCACCCGCGCGATCGCCCGGGCATTGCGCGCGTCGTAGCTCGCCAGCATTTCCGCCAGCGCGTAGGCGCACGCCGCCTGCAGCATCGCCTGATAGCTCTTCGGCAGCTCCGCCCACTTCGCCTTGTTGATGTAGAGGCTGGTGTTGGCGCAAAGCTCCAGCACACCCGGGATGTGCATGTATTTCGCCACCTTGTGGAAGCCGAGCTTCTCGTCGTCGTAGGGACCGACCCACTCGGCGGCATCGATCGTGCCTTTCTCCAGCGCCGGATAGATCTCTCCGCCCGCGATCTGCTGCGGGATGACGCCGAGCTTTGCCAGCACGCGTCCGCCGAACCCGGCAACGCGCATCTTGACGCCCTGGAAATCGGCCGGCGATTTTATCTCCTTGCGGAACCAGCCGAAGGTCTGCCCGCCGGTATTGCCGACCGGAATGCTGACGACACCCATGCCGTCATAGACTTCATCCACCAGCTTCTTTCCGTCGCCATACAGATACCAGGCGTTATGCTGGCGTACCGTGAAGCCGAACGGCAGCGAGCCGTCGAAGATCAGGGCGGGATTCTTGCCGACGTAGTAGCCGCCATAGCTGTGGCCGCATTCGACGGTGCCGTTCGAGACCGCGTCGAGCACCTGCAGGCCGGGCACGATCTCGCCGGCCGCAAACGGCTGGATCTCGAACTTGCCGTCGCTCATTTCATGCACGAACCTGGCGACGGTCGGCGAGGCACCCCACAAGCCCTCGATGCTCTTCGGGAAGCTCGACGTGAGCCGCCATTTGATCGCGCCCTGCGCGATGGCGGGCGAAGCGATCGTGGCGGCGGTGCCCGCTGCCGCCATACGCGCGAAAGTCCGGCGTGAAACCGACATGCATTCCTCCCTCGATGCCGCTGTGCGGCTGACTGGCCGGGCGATTATTGTTCTTGGCTGCCGGCGTAGCGGCAGCATAGCAGAGGTTTGGACCTCCCGCGCGAGGGATCGATGCATGCCGCGCAGGGCTGCCCCCTAAGGCGTTGGGCAGCGCGCAAAGCCGGTTGGGCCGTGCTAGTCACGACCGACGGGGCAGGAAACGAACAGGACGCGGGCAAGCCTGAATGACGGAAATCCGGGTGTTTTCGACCATCGGCATGCGCACCGTGCTGGAGGAGCTCGCGCTGGGCTTCGAGCTGGCGCACGGCTGCACCATCGCGCGGGTCTACGACTCCTCGGTGGCGGCGATGCAGCGCATCGCGGCGGGCGAGAGCGGCGACGTCGCCGTCTTCACCGCGGCGGCGATCGACGACCTGATCGCGCAGGGGAAAATGCTCGCGCGCACCGACCTCGCGCGCTCGTTCGTCGGGATCGCGGTGCGCCGGGGCGCGCCCAGGCCTGACATCTCGACCCCCGACATGTTCAAGGCCGCAATGCTGGTGGCGAAATCCGTCGCCCATTCCAGGACCGGCGCGAGCGGGCTCTATTTCGTCAGCCTGATGGAGCGGCTCGGCATCGCGAACGTGATCAAGCCGAAGGCGGTGGTGATCGACGGCATCGTCGGCAAGCTGGCAGCAAGCGGCGAGGCCGAGATCGCCGTGCAGCAGATCAGCGAGCTGATGCAGGCCGAGGGGATCGACATCGTCGGCCCGCTGCCCGACGAGCTGCAGAGCGTCACGGTGTTTTCCGCCGGCGCGTTCGCGGCCTCGGCACAGTCCGAGCTCGCCAAGGCCTTGATCGCCGATCTCGCCTCGCCGAAGCATGCCGCGCTGATCCGCCGCAAGGGCATGGAGCCGGCATAACCGTCATGCTCGCCCCATCCGCTCCGCGCGGGCCGTCGACCCGCGAACTCGTGCTTCTCGTCTCGCTGCTCTGGCTCGCCGGCAACGGGCTGCGCATCACCATTCTGGCGGTGCCGCCGGTGATCCCGCTGATCCGCACCGAGCTCGGCATGTCGGAGACGCAGGTCGGCATCCTCACGGGCTTGCCGCCGGTGCTGTTCGCTTGCACCGCGGTGCTCGGCTCGCTGCTGATCGCGCGCTTCGGCGCGCTGATGACGCTGATCGCCGGATTGCTCGCGACCGCGGCAGGCTCCGCCTTGCGCGGCGCCGCACCCGAGATCTGGACGCTCTATGCCGCCACGATCGTGACCGGCTTCGGCGTCGCCATCATGCATCCCGCGCTGCCGCCGCTGGTGCGCGGCTGGCTGCCGAGCCGGATCGGGTTCGGCACGGCCGTGTTCACCAACGGGCTGCTGGTCGGCGAAATCCTGCCCGTCGCGCTGACCATTCCGGTCGTGCTGCCGTGGCTGAACAACAGCTGGCGCGAAAGCTTCCTGCTGTGGGCCGCGCCGGTCGTCGCGATCGCGCTCATTCTGCTGCTGCTCGCGCCGCGTCCGCCCGAGACCGCGCCAAAGGCGCCGCAACGCTGGTGGCCGGACTGGCACGATCCGCTGATCTGGCGGCTCGGCATTGCGCTCGGCGTTGCCAACGCGCAGTACTTCACCGCCAACGCCTTCCTGCCCGATTATCTGCACCATGTCGGCCGCGCCGACCTGGTCAGCGCGGCGCTGACCGCGCTCAACGTCGGGCAGATTCCCGCTTCGGTGCTGCTGCTCGCGATCGCGGGCAAGCTGGAGCGTGCGATCTGGCCGCACGTCGTGTGCGGTGCCGGCGCCCTCGCGGCGGTGATCGGCATCGTGCTGCTGCCCGGCCCCGGCATCGTCGCCTGCGCGGCGATCCTCGGCTTCTTCAACGCCGCGATCCTGATCCTGATGCTGGCGCTGCCGCCGCTGCTCGCGCCGCCGCAAGACGTGCATCGCGTCTCGGCGGCGATGTTCACCATCAGCTATTCCTGCGCCGTCATCACGCCGATCTTCAGCGGTCTCTTGTGGGATCTGACCGGCGCCGCATGGACGGCGTTCGTGCCGCTCGGCGTCTGCGCCGTGACGCTGATGGCGATCGCGCC